>DVNF01000097.1 GCA_018714575.1 Candidatus Stercoripulliclostridium merdigallinarum | reverse complement strand
GACCAACGCGGCGTCCGCAACTTTAAAAATGATCTCGCCCGCATATTCCCTGACGTCGCCGTCGTTGTTTCCGCCGATCGTGACGGTGCCGACGACTCCGTTTTCGCCTGCGGCAACGGAATCGAAAGGCCTTTCCTCACCGTTTTCGCCCAATTTATAACGGAACTTTACGGCATTGGGATTTCCGGAATAATTCGATACCGCGGTGATCCTGATCGCGGTATTCGTCCAATTTCCGTTTTCCGTCGTCAGATCGTAATTCGTCGTGCCGTCGCCCGTGACAGCGGATATCGAATCGATCGAAGGCTTTACGTTATTGGAATTTATCAATACGATCTTTCTGGCGGTGGAGTCTATGTAATATTCTTCGGTCGTAGGATTGCCGCCGCGGAAGAAAATATAGCTTTCGTAATAGTCGGTCACTTCCGCTATTATCGAATTCAGCGTAAAAGTGTAAGCTCCGTTGGCGTCGATAGGATTGGAATCGGAGTTTAATTCCGTCCATTGAACGTTTTCGGGAAGTTCCGTTTCGGTACCGAGGTAATACCAAAACCCGGATCCTCCGTCGACGGTCCCCTTAAAATCTACCGTAACGGAAGGATAGCCTTTTTCGGAGGCGATGTTGTACGGGCTGCCGAAAGTAAAGCCTTCCGAAGTGCCTACCGTAAACTCGTAGTCGCCGTCCGCCGCCAAAGCGACGTCCGTATCCGCAAGCGTGCACACTCCTAACGCCAGCGCAGGCGCCAGCGCGCATAAAAATAAAAGGAGCGCGGCCGTCAAGCCGGATTTCCGCGTAAACGAAAGCTTCTTACCCTGTGCAACATCTGTTCTCATCGCATACCTCGTAATTGACGGACGAGTATACTCGCCCGATTATGCTGATTCTACTCTACCACAATTCAACTCCCTTAAAAATGCTTTTTACTATAACTTTACT
The DNA here is from genome assembly GCA_018714575.1 of Candidatus Stercoripulliclostridium merdigallinarum. GTDB lineage: Bacteria > Bacillota > Clostridia > Christensenellales > DTU072 > Stercoripulliclostridium_A > Stercoripulliclostridium_A merdigallinarum. Next base: position 6,166 of record DVNF01000097.1, on the reverse strand, counting down.
ATTAATAATATAAAAAGACGGCGGTCGGAACGGCTAAGTTTTCCGACCGCCGCGACAGATATTCGTAAATGGTCGTCAGATTACAGACTTTACAGCTGTTTGTTAAACGAATCTTTCAATTCGACGATCCTGTAAAAGACGTTGTCGCCGGCATATTTGTAATAAGCCATGCGCATGAATTGGAAAGTCGCTCCCGCGCCGGCGGAAAAGACGAAAGGTTCGGCTTTCGCCCCGGTGACCACCGTCAACGAATTCGGGTTCAAACGTTCGTTGAAATCGGTAACTCCGTCCTTTGCGTCGACCAAAAGGCTCTCGTATTTGTTCAAAGTCACGTCCGCGGCGTCACGCACGGATACCCACTGAACGGTGCCTTTTACCTTTATCCCGGCATTGACTCCTCCCGATTGAGAATCGGGGATATATTCGCAATGCACCGCCTTAGCCGAGCCGTCCGCGTTCAGTTCGGTGGATACGTGTTTCAGGATATACGCGCCCTTTAAACGTATCATTCCGCCCTCGGTCAGCCGTTTGTATTTCGGCGGAGGATTCAGGCTGAAGTCGGATTCGTCGATATAGACTTCTTTTCGTAAAGTGACGTTATGGGTTCCCGATTCAGGGGAATTGGGATTATTTTCGACGGCAAACTCGCGCGCTTCGTCGTCGGACATATTGTCGATGACCACCTTTAGCGGGCGCTCTACCACCATGGCGCGGTCAGCTTCCCTGTTCAGCTGTTCCCTGACGCAGAATTCCAACAATCCGGGGTCGACTTCGCTGTTCGCCTTTGCCACGCCGACTCTGGCGCAAAATTCTTTTATGGCTTCCGGAGGATATCCCCTTTCACGCATACCCGATATGGTGGGCATTCTGGGATCGTTCCAGCCGGTGACGACTCCTTCTTCCACCAACTTCTTCAGGTAGCGTTTGGACATTATAGTGTTTTTGATATTCAGTCTGGCAAATTCTATCTGCCTGGGCGGCATCTCGAATTCGCACTGCTTCGTCACCCAATCGTACAGCGGACGGTGGTCTTCGAATTCCATGGTGCATATCGAATGAGTGACTCCGTCCAAAGCGTCGCCTATCGGATGAGCAAAATCATACATGGGATAGATGCACCATTTGTCGCCGGTGCGGTGATGGTGCGCGCGCAAGATCCTGTAAATTACGGGGTCGCGCATGTTGATGTTGGGCGAAGCCATGTCTATTTTGGCGCGCAAAACTTTGCTGCCGTCAGGATATTTGCCGTCGCGCATCTCTCGGAACAGCTTCAGGTTTTCCTCTACCGAACGGTTGCGGTAAGGGCTTTCCTTTCCGGGCTCGTTCAAGGTCCCGCGCGTTTGACGGATCTCCTCCGCGCTGAGGTCGCATACGTAAGCCGCGCCTTTCCTTATGACCTTTTCCGCCAAAAGATAGGTTTGTTCGAAATAATCGGAAGCGTACAGTTCCTTGTCCCATTCAAAGCCCAACCAACGAATGTCTTCCTTGATCGATTCGACGTATTCGACGTCCTCTTTCGTGGGGTTCGTGTCGTCAAAGCGCAAATTGCATCGGCCGTGGAATTTTTCCTTTATGCCGAAATTGATGCACAGCGATTTGCAATGACCTATATGCAGGTAGCCGTTGGGTTCAGGCGGAAAACGCGTGTACACGTAAGGGTATCTGCCCGATTCCAGATCTTCGACAATAAAATCTTCGATAAAGTTCGAAGGAGTTATCTCTGTTGACATATTTATCTCCAAATATAAATTTATAAATTCGATTAATGCGATTGAATGTTATTCGTGTCGGCACTGCCTGGGGAAAACCAGCTTTTCCGGATCGATGACCATTTTATCCCCTTCCCGCACAAAGCCGAATTTCAGATAATAATCGGAAACGTAATCGACGACAATTTTGTCGGTCACGTCTATCAGCACGTTCATTAACGACCTGGTGAAAAAATCGCCGTAGCCTTTTCCGCGCAGCTTAGGCAAAATTCCCACTCTGACGATATGCGATTCCTCCGGAGTGACTATCAGTTTAGCGATGCCTGCCGGCACTCCGTCAACGTTCAGTACGTATCCGACGTCGCCGTCCAACGGCGCAGAAAAAATAGCCGTATGCAATTTGTCGTTCAGCGTTTTATCGTTGGTAGCGCCTAATGAAATCATTTTATCACTCCGTTTGGGCTTCCGTTATCGTGGTTTGGATATCCGAAACTTCGATATTTTGGTTTTCCTGCTGTTCCAATTTATCCATCGCCGCCTGAACGTCGGCGCGCGTCATCTTTGACCTGGTGAATATAAACAACCCTGTACCGATAGCCAATATAACGCCTATGCACATTATCCAACCCAAGCCTTCGGAGACTTCGGGAGTTTGGGTAGTCGATCCTTCCTGAAAGCCTATGGCGTCCAACATGAACCCCAATATTGCCGAAGACAGCGCCTGCCCGACCTTGTTTCCGAAGGTCAGAAAGCCCGTATACGTTGCCGTTTTATCCTCGCCGGTAGCGGCTTTTTCCAAGATAACGACGTCGCCTATCAAGGCTACGGGCAGCGAATACAGCACTCCCGTACCCAATCCGGCGACCATCAGCGGCGGCATCATAAAGATGACGTTTATCGAATTCTGGTGCAACAATCCGACAAAGAAATCGCGCGCCAAAAACATTATCAGCAACATTACGCAACCCGTAAGGCTGATAAACATTCCGACTATCAACGCTTTTTTCTTGTCGAATTTTTTGGATATATACATCCACAGCGGCTGACCGACTATCGTCATCAGGAACAATCCCGCCATCAGCGTGTACATTTCGAATTTTGTCGTTTCGAACGTGAACGTGAACACGTTCATTCCGACTGCGATCAGTATCGAAGCCGCCATCATGGCTACCATGTATCCCAGGGTGATCGCGCGGAAGTTTTTATCCTTTAACGCGCCGAAGAAGTTTGTAAATATCTTCTTTGTTGCCTTTAAATTCATCGGACCGACGGGGTCTTTTGCGGCGACCACGTTCAGTCGCGGCACGTGCGAGTATGTAGAAATGTACATTATCAAGTTGAAAACTATACAACACGCGCCGGTGACGTAGCCGAAATTCAGATATCCGTCGGGATTGAACCTGCCGTCTATCAAGGTTCCGTCCCTGTAAAAATCCGTTTGGAATATGCCTATCAGAACCGTCGGCAGCAGTATTCCCAGGATCATGAATACCGATTTGACGATCTGAATGGTACTGCGTTCGTTATAGTCCCCCGCCATATCCAACGACAGCGCGGATACCGGCGTTTGAACCATAGTTGTAAAGGTACGCATTCCGATGATGCATATTGCAAACCAAGCCGCCATGGCTACGGACGAAAAATTCCTGGGTACAGACCATAACAACACGTTGCAAACCACCATTCCGAACATCCCTATCAGAATGTAGAGGTGCCTGCGACCGAAAATACGGCTGCGGGTATTATCGGAAATATAACCCATTATCGGATCGGTTATCGCGTCCCAAACGGTGCCTATGGCGATGACCGCGCCCATCAGGGAAGCGTTTACCCCCATTACGGTCGCGCCGAAAAACAGTATGTACGAAGAGAAGGTGTTGACCACCAGCGAGTATCCCAAATCCCCAAGTCCCAACGAGAACTTTTGGAAACCCGTCACCATTCGTTTTTGTTTAAGCGCGGGATTATTCATGGATCGATTATAGCATATATATTTTTTAATTACAAGGGAATATCTTTAAGGATCCCCGTGGATCATCCCCCTTTTCGGCGCAAAATTCCGAATACCCCTATACGAAATATATCGGAGCAGTCAACGCGAAAATAAAATCGGGGTGTCGTTTAAACGCGTCCTCGGGCAACATAAAAGTCAGCAATATATCGAACAATACTCTTTTTATACCGCGGTAACGCGACATGACTTCGGCGTAAAACGCGCCTTTTCCGCGCGGCGCTACCTCCGTGACCAGCTCTCCCGTGCGTGACGCTACGACGACTTTTAAGACGCCTTTTCCGTCCGTTATCCGTAAAATTTCGCCCTTTTTGATGTAAGGAACGCGAACGGTCACCGTGTCGGCATCGTTACCGGAAAACGGCACTTCGTCGCCTACGGTATAGTTGCCGACGCGCATTTCTATCGCGCCGCGTTTTTTTGAGGAAGCTACCGCCGTTCTGCCCTCCTTTATCCCCTCTAATATATCCTTTTTTTCGGAAGAGTTCGCCAAAACGAACGTAGTCGGCATTCCCAAAGTCGAAACGACAAAATAGTCCCTGTGATAATCGGAGCCGCCCAGCGGCGTCAGACGTTTTACGGGCAGTTGCTTTTCCCACCATTCGGCATTGATTAAATTATCCTCTCTGGGCGGTCCGTTCAAGACCTCTACGCCGTCGAAGTCTTCCGCGCTAAGTTCCCATCGCCAAGGACACCTTTTACAGAAAGGATGGTTTAATACGATCACCGCCCCCCTTTCCCTTGCCTGTGCGGCAAGGCGCCGCCAATCTGCGACGTTTTCAACGGAAAAACTTTCGTCGTAAGGACGGGCGACCCCCAAAAAGTTTGCATGACCGTTATATAAAGTCACCTCGACTCCCTCTATTGCCGTCAAGCCTTCCACGGCAGGCAGTTCCCCTATTACCGTGCGGTTGTGATCGGTTACGCAGATAAACTCCAAACCTTTGCGCTTGGCTTTTTTCAACAACCGTTCATAAGTCAGCCTGCCGTCCGAATTTATCGAATGGACGTGCGGATCGCCGGCATAGTAACGGCGTTGCTTCTTTATAAACTTCCAACGCACCGTAACTTCTACCGCATCGGAATACAGTCTGCCCCGTCCTATAACCGCAGCGGCTATTTCGGAAGGAGCGACGCGGTCGAAACCCGCAGTCGAATAAGCCTCGGAAACTACGATCTTTCTGACTGCGCTGCCGCGCGTTCCTATGTCGCGTTCGGCGTCCATAGGACTTTCCGATTTCCCCGTCAGGGCAAAGTCGATTTCGTTTTTACCGCCTTTGCCGCGTTCCGGATAATATTCGTATTCGAACTCTACCCTCAGAACGTCCGATGGAATTTCGATTTTATGTCTATAAAAAGTCGGTCCGTCGGGGGTGATCGTAATTTTAAATTCCGTCCGATCCATTATTCTACACCTCTCCTGCCCGTACCCGAGGTTACAGGGTATATCTTTGAATAAGCGTTCTTGCCGCACACGGCAAGCGTTGTCGCGGTATCCCGGTCATACAACACGAAATTTTTTAAAGTATCGTGCCGTTCGTCGTCTTCCAAATACAGATCGGCGCAATTATACAATTCGAAATAACACCCTTTCAGGCGCACTCTGCGCAATTTAAAGCTTCTGCCGCCCTCGTCCGTCAACGTGCCGATTGCTTTTGCCGAACAATTTTTACAATCGCCCCCGTAAGGGCAGTACGCCAAGTCCATCAGCTTCACGTTGCCGCGGCGCAAAACCGCGCCGCACGCTATCTGTTCCGCCTCGGCAACCGACAGCTCTTTCGACAGCGCAAACCTGTCGCAGATTTTTGCCGCTTCGCCTGCCGCCGTACCGTTAAAAATATTCATGCCCGTTCCAAGGAACAGTTTGACCCCCCATTTGCGCGCCAAAGCTATCCCGGACAGGTTTTCGCAATAAATTCCCCCTATGGCTTTTGCCGTTTCTTCCAACGAATCCAATTCTATTCGGGAAAATTCCGGCAGCAAATACAAATATTTTTCGCCGTGATAATCAATAAATTTCCGCGTTTCCGCGCCGAAATAATCGTCAGGAGCAAACACGACCGTTTTACCGTCCCCAACGGGTAAGGAAGATAAAACCAGAATTTCGGATTGTTTACCGCCGTTGTTTCCCGCAATATTTACATTATCGCAGTCGCCACCGATGATCTTTTTTATATCTACCGAAAGCGGCGCGCGCCTTTTTAACGCGCCTTCGAAAAAGTCGGAATACACCCCTCTCCTGATCGCGTTCAAAACGCTTCGGGGTATAAACGCTCCGTCCGTTTCCACGGTGATTTCGGGTGCGAAAGGAAATTTGTCGATCTTTGAAAAAACCTCCTTTATTTCCTCCGCGCTTAAAGGTCTGTTTTCCGCCGCCGCGGCGATCTCGCCTAAATGTTCCGTCTTTCTGCCGCCGCCCTCGGCGGTAACGGATACGGGCTGACCC
>DVNF01000096.1 GCA_018714575.1 Candidatus Stercoripulliclostridium merdigallinarum | reverse complement strand
CGTCCGCGCGTGTAAGAGCCGTTCCGTTCGGCGTTTGCCGCCGCTGTCGCACGGAAAATTTTATTGCGGAAATTTTAAAAAATGTATTGTAAACCTACAGAATATATTTAACAGAGTTCATTCTTCTTTTTTATTGACTTTTTTATTGACTTTTGCTATAAAATCTCCCAAATCTTGCCAAGCTTTGCGGCTTTCCGGCAGTCGGGGCGCGAAATAATGAAAATCGTGAAACATCCCCCGATACTTTTTGTAGGTGACGTCTACGCCTGCGGCAACGGCTCGGCAGTAGATCATGTCGCTGTCCGATTCGCCCATTTCAACGTCGCCGCATTGGATAAACAATGTGGGAAACCCTTTGAAATCCCCGTATGCCGGCGACAAGTACGGATCCGTCAAATCGGTTTTTCCGCAATAAGGACTTATCCTGCGTAACCGCATGCCGCGCTTTTCATAGCTTTGCCAAAACGGCAAAGCGTACATAGGGTCGGCATAAGCGTTTTTACGAAACGAATCCCCCGTCGACGCCATGTCCGCCTGGACGCAGACGGAAATCACCGCTATCGGCAAAGCTTTGCCTTCGTCGCGGCGTTTCAGGCACAGCGCAAGCGCCAGGTTTGCACCGAAACTGTCGCCCGCGATTATAAAATCTTCGGCGGCATACCCTGCCGCCGTCAACCCGTCGAACGCGGCGCAACATTCGTTCAACAGTTCGGGATGCACCCTGTCGGCGCCTGCCGAATAATCGATACTGAACACCTTTAAGCCGCTTACCGCGGCATATCTTTCCGCCGCCTTTCGATACGTCGCAGTCATGCCGCCGACCGCGCCGCCGCCGTGGATCTGTAAAATTATTTTTTTCCCTAGGACCTTTTCGGGGGTCAGTTTTTCCACCTTTACCCCGTTATATTCCGTTACTTCGTACGAATAACCTTTGGGAACGCGGTACGCTTTGTACCGATACTTTACGTTGCGCGACAGCGACGCTTGCCGCACTCGGTAACGCAACGTATATATCCTTAGCGCCGCCTTTACGAACCCTGCCGCCACGGACGTCATTATCGGTTTAGCCTCCTTTTCATATTCCTGACTAAGGGATTCATAATAATAGGTATCAGGACCCCGGAACGGATAAAACAGTAAACTTCGTTCCACAACCCGTAAAACGCCAGTTTGTCCTCGCAGTCCCCGGACGCGCCGTATTTTTTCAAATAAGTTTCCGTCAAATTAAAGCGTTTGCCCGTTAAGTTTCTGAATTGGAAAAGGTCGTATTCTCTGTCCGCATACATCGAATTCAACGGGTCGATAAATCCTACGGGACGGTGACTGTCGTCCGTCATGATATTCAATACGTTCAAATCGCCGTGTATTAATACCGCCTCTTCCGGTTCTACGCGGAAAATTTCGTCGTATGCCTTCCACGCCGCCGCCATGACCTGCGTTATGCGCTTCGGAAAAGCCCCTTCTTTCCCCAACTTAACGGCTATGTCATAGACTTGTTCGGCGAACTCGCCGTAACACATTCGCCAGCTGTCGTATACAGGCGACAGCGTATCCCCGAATTTTTTGTTCGTCGCGGCATGTATCGCCCCCAGCCCGGATATTACCGCGTCGGCGAACGATTGCCGCAACTTCTTACCCGACAGCAGTAATTTTATGTCCGTCATGGCGGGTTTCCCCTCTAATTTTTCCATGCAATAGGCGTCCACGGGAAGGTTGCCGCCGCTTTCGCGGACGTAAAAAACTTCGGGGATCTTTAGGGTGCAATGTTCTTTCAATAACTTTAAATCGAACGTTTCCTTTTCCAACATCCCCGCCGCGCACAGCAGTTTTACCACACATTCCGTCCCGTCCGCATAGCGTATCAGCACCGCCCTGCCGAACGAGCCGCCGCCCATATATCGCGTTGCGGCTATATCCTTTCTTTGAAATTCTTTTGCGACCGCTACGGCGTATTCCGTGGCAAGTTTCGGATTTACGGAAACGGGCTTCGTTCTTTCGACTTTCATATCTTCTCCTTTTGGCGTATATGGTAATTATACGCCCGAACCCGCGTCCGCGCCGTCGGCAGCTTCGGCAGATTCGGCAGCTTCGGCGGCGTCCGCGGTCCGTTCGGCAGCCGTCACCGCTTCCGAACTTTCGGCTGTTTTGACGCTTGCCGCCTTTTCCGCGGTTACCGTCGGGTTACCTTTGAAAAACGAAATTGCCGCGAATACGACGAAAACGATTATTTTTGCTATCGCGGTAAGCTGCGACAAAATCGAATACGCTTCGTACGCCGCAGAAGCATAGTACCCGTCCGTCATTCCGCCGATCGCGTTGTACAACGACAGGAACATCGATATCGCCGTGAAGATCACAGTCACGATCAACGCCTGTTTGGCGGTTTTTTTCAACTCCTCGTCCTCGGATTTGACGATCGCGTATCCGCCGACGATCGCAAACGCGATGATACTGAGGTAGCCGCTAAGCCATATAAATAAAGCTTTCCACCTGGTAGTCCATCCTTCTTTCATAAGCCCTCCCGGATCTGAATTTTATATGTGCGGTAGTAGTTTACGTCTTTTGCGCCGATCTATTCCGTCAAAAAACCTTAAAAAACGACCGTTCATATATTTTATTATACCGATTCCGTATATATGTGTCAACGGGTCTTTTTTCGCCGCGCTTACCGAATTACCGAAATCGCACGCTTTCGTTAATATCCCGAAATCACCTTTCCGAACTATCTTTTATATGTTGTATTAGACAGTTTCAGTTACGGAGGTGACAAATGTTTTGTTGCAATAACAATAACTTTCCGCGCCCCAGACCCGAGCCGTGCTGCGTGCAAGGCCCGCAAGGCCCCAGAGGTCCGCAGGGAGTACAGGGTATCCAGGGCGTGCCGGGTTGCAGGGGCGCGACCGGAGCTACGGGCCCCACAGGCCCTCAAGGTATCCAAGGCATACAGGGTGTCCAGGGCGAACAAGGCTTAAGGGGCGTAACCGGCCCCACCGGTCCTACCGGAGCGCAAGGTATCCAAGGCATACAAGGTGCTCGCGGTATCCAGGGTGTTCCCGGACCGACCGGGCCCACCGGAGCCACCGGAGCTCAAGGCGTTCAAGGTATCCAGGGCGTTCGCGGCGCCACCGGCGCAACGGGAGCCACCGGCGCTACCGGAGCTACCGGAGCAACGGGCGCTACCGGAGCAACGGGCGCTACCGGAGCCGCCGGAAATCCGGGTATCCAAGGCCTGCAAGGCGACGTAGGCGCGACGGGTGCAACAGGTCCTACCGGTCCCACGGGTCCGACAGGTGCCACAGGTCCCACGGGCGATCAGGGTATCCAAGGTATCCAAGGCCTGCAAGGCGACGTAGGCGCGACGGGTGCAACCGGTCCGACAGGACCGACAGGTCCCACGGGTCCCACGGGCGATCAGGGCATCCAAGGTATCCAAGGCTTGCAAGGCGACGTAGGCGCGACGGGTGCAACCGGTCCGACAGGACCGACAGGTCCCACAGGTCCGACGGGTCCCACGGG
>DVNF01000095.1 GCA_018714575.1 Candidatus Stercoripulliclostridium merdigallinarum | reverse complement strand
CAGGTAATCCACGGTCGGCGCTTCGAAGTCGGCAACCTCCATCATGTCTGCCGCGGTATCTCCGTTGACGAATCCCGAATAGTTCAGTTTGTAACCGTCCGGAGCCGTGTATTGATCGTACGGTCCGGGATTTTCCGCGCCGTAGACCTTCGTGACCACGTTGACCTTCGCGGAGGGAAGTTCACCGGTATAAGCCGATACCGTCAACTGCGCTTTTTCCACGACGAGGTTGACGTAATTATCGTATTCGTCGCCAGTCAAACCGGCATATTCGGCATAAGTAGTATATTTAATTTCGTAGTTATTGAATTTTGCCTGACCGGTGGCGCCGTATATCGTTAATAAGTAACCGCCGGCAGCCGGAGTTTTTCCCTCGTAGGGATAGCTACTCAGCGTAAAGCCGGACACTACCTGACCGGGCTCGTCGGTATCGGTCAGCCCGACAAAGGTATAATGCTGTATCATGCCCGGGATAAAACCGGTGTCGCCGTAAGTCACGGTTACGGGCGAACCGTCTTCATTTCCGAAGAATATGTCCAAGCTCCGTTGCAGGACTTTGTATCCCGCCGTCGCGGAAAAAGCAAAGTAGGCATTCGAATAATCGGTCGCGTCCAAATACCCGTTGTGAGAGAACGTCAACGTCGTTTCGCCCGCAGACTTTACCCTGATCGAATAATTCAGCGCGCCTTCGTCCTTTCCCAGTACCTCGATCACGTTGGTAGAGGTGCTGATAAGTTCGGGTCCGAAGGGATCGATGCCGGACGCCATGGATAACGGCAAGCTGACGTCGCCGTCACCGTACATATAACTGCCTCCGAACGACGTCCCGTCGAAAGCGTCCTCGTATTTTACCAATACGCTGTAATCGGAATAATCGGTCAGCGAAGTATCCGCCGCGTTAGGCGTTATATTCGCGGTAAGGAAGTTACTGCCGCCGGGGAAGCTGACCGCTACGATATAATATCCCGCGCAGAGTGATGAATTCAGCCTAATTACCGCGCTTGTGGTAGCTCTGCCGCTGACGTCCACCAAGGGGCTGTCCGCGTCATAGGTCACCGTATACAGCGCGTTAGCAAGTTGTACCGGCGCAAAGTTCGATTCGGACAGAATTTCGTACAGGGTAAACTCCGCCCGTACCGCAGGAGCTATCGCCGTAGTGGTAGCGCTGACTCTGATACCCGTTTCGTGCATATCACCGGCGGAAATCTGATAAGCGGCGCGCCCCAATTCGTCGTCGGGCAACAGCACCGCGTCGCTGCCGACGCCGCTACCGTAATAAATATCCGCGCTAAGCGCAACGGTCTGCCGAATGGGTTCGATCCTGAACACGACCGTTTCGGAATCTGTCCCGGTATAGTTGTTTCTGCCTTCTATCGTGATAGTGTGCGTACCGACGTTGCCGTCCGTTCCGTATACCGCGACAAAATCTTCGTTTTCGCCCGGCGTCAACGGCACGATCTCGGTACCCATAAATATCGACAACGCCGTAATCGCGGGCTCTATAATGTTGCCGCCGTTGGTGTCGCTTCTGTTTCTGTAGTAATAAATGTATTCTCCGTTATCGCCTATCCTGCCTACTTCTATCCTGTGATCGGAATCGGAATAGATCTTTCCGTCACGAACGTAGTCTAATTGTACGGCGGTAACGTTGCTGGTCGTTTGACCGCCCGACGTTTGCACTATTGAATAAGGTTGAATGGTAAACGGTACCCAGCACTTTCCGGAGTAGTTGCCTATGCCTTGTACCGCCAAAAGCGCCTGTCCCGCGTCGACGTTGTTTCTGTATTCGCCCGTGAAGGTGTAATCGGAGTTATACCCTAATCTTTCGGAATTATAGGTTATATTTATTCCCGCATCGCTGGTCGGAGTATGCTCGGCGCGATTGAAAGTTTCTACGATCGTACTTGCCGCGGTAATGCCGTCCGCGTTTCCTTCGGTTCCGGAAGCCGTGTCCCAGGCGGCTTCGTTTATCCACAAAGCTTTGGGCGTAATGTTGAAATACACCCTAAGAGAACCGCTGTAATTCGGGCTGAGGTCGTTGTCGCCGCTGACCGAAGTAAAGATCAGCGTAAAGTACGCGTTCCCCGAAATATTGCCGCCCGACAACGTGTACGAATCGCTGACGTCGGTATTGCCGCCGTAGGCGTTACCTAACGAATATTGCTTTACCGTATTCCCGGAAGCGTCCGTATCGGAAAATTTTTCATAAGGTATGGTAAAGCTTTGTCCCGCTATCGAAATCTCGTAATTGTTTACGAAAACGAAATCGAAGTCCGCTCCCCTCAGCTGCGCCGCCTTGTACATGACGGGATCGGTGATATATCCGACATATCCTGCCGCGGACAGGTTCAACGGCAGTATCTGGAATTCGGAAACGTAAGTCCCCGTATAGTTTCCTTGCATCGGAATGGAGATCGTCGCCGTACCCGCATTTTTGTTGTCTGAATACCTGATTCCGGACGCGTCGTAATCGTCGGTATCGAAAATATAAGTTTGCGGGTTGCCGCCGTTATATATGTTGGTTATGCTCATCCTGAACGTCGGGGTCGCGGGTGACAACGGATCGTAATAAACAGGTTGTCCCGCGCCGCCGGAATTCGGATTGAATACTATATTGGTTTGGTGTCCGTAAGAATGTCCCTGATCGGTGCTTTCGGGCAGATCCGTGACGTCCAACGGCAGGATCCGATATGTGGTAGTAACGGTGCCTACCAGGTTTCGGGTATCCAAAACTACCGTCATGGTAGCCGTACCTGCTTCTATATTGTTACTATAGCTGACGTCCCCGGAATTATCCGCCGTTCCGATATCGAAATACGCAGGCGTATAATTTATACCCAGATTCCACGGAGCGTAAGAACCCGCAGTGGGCGCTCTGCCGTAAGCGGGCGCGGTCACTCCGTCCTCGACGGCGGCGAATACCACGGTCGCCGCGCCGGGTTCCTGTTCGGGAATGACTACGCCGGAATCGAACGCATACGAAAAGTATACGTATTCTATGCCCTTTTGCTGTTGTGCGCCGCCGGAATATATCAGATCCATCGCCGCACTCTGCGCTTCGCCGGTCGCCGTGCCGAAATTCAGCCTTGCAATATCGAAATGTACCCATAAATCGTTAAAATCGACGTTGTACGGTGTGGAATAACGGTTTACGTATAACTTGACCGCGGCGGCTCCGTCGCCGTCGGTCGCATAATTGCAGGCGTCGACGTTGTTACGGTAATCGTTTTCTTTCTTGTTTATCGAAGCCAAATCTATATACGAACCGACGCCTGTCGACACAACGTTCCTTTCGGTACCTGTTTCGTCCCTGAACGAGGTAAGACCGTTGGATATCAACGGGAATATGACTATGCCTTTGGTCCCGGTATTTACATCCAAAGTTACATATTTCCATATGTATACCACCGTTATGGAGTTATGGACGTTTTGTTCGAAACCGGTATAAACGACCTCGCCGTCCCGCTGAATTGTGGTAGCCGCGTTGTTGATCTGACTGCGGAAAGCTTCAAAATCGGAAGATTGGTCCGCTCTGCCGTCCGCGGTAGTCACACGCGACACGGTGTTATAGGTGGTTCCGTCAACGTTGAAAGACGTTTGCCCGTAATATACGTTTTCGGAACCGATCGATATTCTGTCTATATAGAAAGGTATCGAAAACGACCCTAAGAAGTTACCCTGCAACGCATATATCGTCGCCGTGGCGTTACCGGCGTTTCTGTTGTTCGCATAACCCCAATAGTAGTCGGTACCTTCCTTCAGCGTATATAACATTCCGTCGAATTTCATATATACGGTATCCCTTGCCGGCATGATGCTTAGCGACGAATATTCGTAATTCCCGAAAGATATCGGAGTAGCGATCGTTCCCGAAAAGCTATCAAACGAAATTTGAGCTACCCCACCGTTTTTATCTACGTTGCCCAAAGTTATAGGCAGTATCCGGAAGGTTTCCACCCTGTGTCCGCACTCCGCGCCGTTATACATTACGGCTACGCCGATCCTGTAATTGCCTACCGCATATGGTCTCTCCGCATAAGCTTCGCCCACCTGCGCGCCGCCGCTGATCGTGGAATAATAATTCTGCCCCGACTCAACCGATGTATTTCCGTATCTTTGCAAGGTATACCCCGATATGGTACCTACCGTAGGTCCCTGCCTATAACCCGTTCCGTCGGCATTCTGCCTGTATGTATAATCTGGAAACACGTTACTGAACGGGATTTGGGTAAACCTTGCCGTCACCGTTACCGTAGCATTTGATCCTGCCACGATCCTGGTAGCGTTCCCTATATTAAGCAGCGGAGCTCTGGTGGCAATTATATTCGAATTATTCGCGTTGTTTACGTCCCATGTGTCAGCACTGTGAATGACGCCCCCGGAAATTTCCCAACCGGAAAAGTAATATCCCTCTTTGGCGGTCGCTGAAATGGCGTCTACCACAGTATCCAAAGATAATTGATATCCGTTATATTTATTAGAACTGATACTGCCGTTGGCGCCCGAATTTATGGTCAGTTTCGGCATCCCGTTTTGAGAGCAACTGTAGCCGGTCAACGAAACTCCGTTAAACGTAACAGTAGGGTTAAGCCACGAAGTACCTCCACCTTTATTGTCGAATCTAAACGACATTGTTATGCCGAACCTGACTACGGTAGTTCCTCTGGGTACGGCAAAAGATAAGCTCCTTGACAAATTTGACTGTTCCTTGTCGAAACCCTCCGAATGGCTTTTACCGGAAATAGCCGTAAAAGAGTTCAGGCTGCCGCCGCCGGCGGAACCTGCGACTATAAACATGGTAAACTGCGTCCTACCCCAATTCGCCAAACGATAGTCGCTGCCGACGTTGCCGTCTAATCTAAGTGTAATAGATATAGTGCCTAAATATCCGGCATTGGCTGCGGCGATCTGGGACTTATTCAGCCGGATCTCGTACAGCTGCATAAAATACCAAGTAGTCTTTCTTTTTCCGTCAACGTTAAAAGATGTACCTGAAAAACCGCTGGCAGCCGTCATCGGCGTAGGCGCGCTGAAAATGCTTGTGCCGTTATTCCATGAACCGGGAGTCGAGAACCAGTTCGCGCCGCCCGAGGTGCTGACGCCCGATATTCCGTCTAAAGACCATGCGTCGGCTTTCAGTCCGTCAGAGGGGTCGAACGTACCCGAAAGCGCGGTGAACAGCACAAAGCTGATCGCAAATACGACCAAAACGGCAACGATCACGGCTACCGCTTTTAAAATACCGTATAGTCTTTTCTTTCTGACGTCTTCGACATGTACGTTATCGGTCATCATATATTACTCCTTTTCCGCATACCCCTCCGAATGCGGATATTATTTTGATTGGTGTGCCGCACGGATTGCCCTGCGGCGGTTGCGCCGGATCGAAACGGCGCCGATCTTGCTATATAAATGCAATACTACTTATATTACCC
>DVNF01000094.1 GCA_018714575.1 Candidatus Stercoripulliclostridium merdigallinarum | reverse complement strand
CCTATGTCCAACACCTTTTTGCCTGCAACTTCCCCTGCCATAAGCCTAAGGGCAAGTCTGGTAGATTCATGCGTACCCGTACCGAACGCCGTCGAAGGATTTATTATTACGCGGAATTTGCCCGGAGTAACCTCCGTTGAGTCTTTCAACCAAATAGGAACCAATTCCGTATCGCCTTCTGTTCTGACGGTATAAAATTTCTTCCAGGAATTTTCCCAATCTTCCTCTTCGTCGGAGGACACCTTTAATTCCTTATATACCAAAAAAGGGTAAGCGCCAAGCGCCCCCCTTACTCTGTTTTCCAAATCGTCGCCGTCGTTGAATACGCCTTTGACTACGCAGTCTTCCTCTTTGAAAACTCTGTCGTCCACGTAATCCCAATTCATAGGATCGCGCAACACTTCCTCGACGTCGTGAATATCGTTTATCTCCACCCCGGACGCGCCTGCCGCCCACATTGCGTCGGCGGCAAGTTCTTGGCTATCGCGGTCGGTTTTTAAAGTTACCGTAAAATACATTAATCCAACGTTCTGATTTTCTTCTTGTACTTTTCGACTTCGTCGTAAGTGGCGGTTTTATCCAACTCGTCGAAATATTGCTTTAGTTCCTTGCGCTGTTTTAAGCTTATATCCTTTGGGATATCTATCTTTACCGTTACCAACATATCGCCGTAGGCGTTGCGCCTTAGGTCTTTGACGCCCTTGCCTTTGACTTTGAACAGCGTTCCGTTCTTTGTCCCTGCGGGGATATCGAAGCGCACAGGCTTATCCAAAGTAGGTATTTCTACCGTATCTCCGAATACCGCTTGGGTTATCGTTATGGGCAAATCGAACAACAAATCGTTTCCGCGCCTGGTAAACAGCGGATGCGGTTTCACCCTGAATACCAAGATCAAGTTCCCGTTTGGTCCGCCGTTGTATCCGGCGTTGCCTTCGTTCTGTTGATTCAGCATTTGTCCGTTATCGACGCCTGCGGGAATATTGATAGTCACTTTACGCTGTTTTCTGATTCTGCCTTTGCCCTTACAATCGGGGCAGGGATCGGTAATTATTTTACCTGTGCCGCCGCACATATCGCAAACGCGTTCCGTCTGCATCACGCCCAACATAGTGCGTTGTTGCACGACGATCCTTCCCCTGCCGCCGCACTTTGTGCAAGTCTTAATGCCGTTAGCGCCTTTTGCACCCGTGCCGCCGCAAGTGGGGCATTTTTCGATACGCGAATAAGTAACTTCCTTTTTGCAACCGAAACACGCTTCCTTAAAGGTCAGCACTGTTTCAAGTTCTATGTCGTCACCCTGCCTGGGTTGATTGGCAGCGGCTCTGCCGCCGGAGGAGGATCCTCCGCCGGAAAACGCGCTGAAAATATCGCTGAAAATATCTCCGAAGCCGCCGAAACCCGACGAAGAACTGAATCCGCCCTGTCCGAAGGGGTTAAAGCCCGCTCCGCCCATTGTCGGACCGTTTTCGTCGCCGTATTGATCGAAAGCCGCTTTCTTTTGAGGATCGGACAAAACGTCGTAAGCGTATTGTATCTCCTTAAATTTGTCCTCGGCTTCCTTTTTCTCCTTTTCCGGAGCGGTGGCATAGACGTCGGGATGGTATTTCTTTGCCAAACGACGATACGCGGACTTTATTTCGTCCGCGCTCGCCGATTTATCTACGCCTAAAATGTCGTAATAATTTTTTGCCATTATTTATCCGTTTGATTATTTTATGTCGTCGGGATCCACGTTTATCGTAGTTCCGTCATCGTTAGACTCGCCGCCTGCGCCGTTAGCGCCGCCTGCTGCTTGCTGTTGGCTATACAACTTAGTGAATATCGGGTTGGTGGCCTTTGACAGCTCTTCGGTAACGGCCTTGACAGCTTCGACGTCTTCTGCGGTTTGCAGTTTTTCTTTCGCGTTCTTAGCCGCTTCGGTCAAGGTGTTCTTGTCCTCTTCGGAGAGTTTGTCGCCCGATTCGGTAACGGCTTTTTCGACAGCCAAGACCAACTGTTCGGCTTGGTTCTTCATATCTACCAGGTCGCGCCTCTTCTTGTCCTCTTCGGCATACTTCTCGGCGTCTTTCACGGCGCGATCGATGTCTTCTTGAGACAGGTTAGAGGAAGCGGTAATGGTGATGTTGGCGGATTTATTCGTGCCTTTGTCGACAGCGGTAACGGAAACTATGCCGTTAGCGTCGATATCGAAAGTAACTTCGATTTGCGGCACGCCACGCATGGCAGGAGGTATTCCGGTCAGTTCGAATCTGCCCAAAGTCTTGTTGTCGGCAGCCATCGGACGTTCGCCTTGCAGTACGTGAATGTCAACGGAAGTTTGGTTATCGGACGCAGTAGAGAAGATTTGCGACTTTTTGGTCGGGATCGTGGTGTTACGATCGATCAACTTCGTAAATACTCCGCCCATGGTTTCGATACCCAGCGACAGCGGGGTAACGTCCAACAACAGAACGTCTTTTACGTCGCCTGCCAATACGCCGCCTTGGATAGCGGCGCCCAAAGCTACGCATTCGTCGGGGTTGATGCCCTTATACGGATCTTTGCCGGTAACGTTCTTAACGGCTTCGACGACTGCGGGGATACGAGTAGAGCCGCCTACCAAAACTACTTTATCCAAATCCGACATCTTCAGTCCGGCGTCTTTCAACGCTTGCAGCATCGGACCAACCGTAGCCTTTACCAAATCGGCGGTCATATCGTCGAACTTAGCGCGGGTCAAATCAAGGTCGATGTGCAAAGGTCCGTTCGCGCCTACGGTGATGAACGGCAGGTTGATATTGACCTTTGTCATACCGGACAATTCGATCTTTGCCTTTTCGGCAGCTTCTTTGATACGTTGCATTGCCATCTTGTCGGTGGACAAATCGATTCCGTTTGCGTTTTTGAATTCGGATACTATCCAATCCATTATCCTCTTATCGAAATCGTCGCCGCCCAGCCTGGTATTACCGTTGGTAGCCAACACTTCGAATACGCCGTCGCCCAATTCGAGGATCGAAACGTCGAACGTACCGCCGCCAAGGTCATAAATCAAAATCTTTTGCGATTTATCGCCTTTGTCCAAGCCGTAAGCAAGCGCCGCCGCTGTAGGCTCGTTTATAATCCTCATGACTTCCAATCCGGCTATCTTACCGGCGTCTTTGGTCGCTTGACGTTGAGAGTCAGAGAAGTATGCGGGAACTGTAATGACGGCTTTGTCGACTTTTTGTCCCAAGTACGCTTCGGCATCGTTTTTCAACTTTGTCAAAATCATTGCCGAAATTTCTTGCGGAGTATAAGCCTTTCCGTCAATATTGACTTTATAATCGGTTCCCATTTCCCTCTTTATGGAAGAAATCGTTCTGTCGGGGTTAACGACCGCCTGACGTTTTGCCAGCTGGCCTACCAACCTTTCGCCGGTCTTTGTAAATCCTACAACGCTGGGCGTAGTCCTTGCGCCTTCGGCGTTAGCTATAACTGTGGCTTCGCCGCCTTCCATAACGGCTACGCATGAATTGGTTGTTCCAAGGTCTATTCCTATAATTTTCGACATAATTTACGTCTCCTTTTAATTTTTATATTCAGTGCGCTGTTGCGCAGTTTGGTCAATTGTCAATTGGCTACTTTTACCATTGCGTAACGGATGACTTTGCCGTTACGAATGTAACCTTTTCTGATAACTTCGACGACCTTTCCGGCATTCTCGGGATCCTCTACCTGCATTACCGCATTATGGAACGCGGGATCGAATTCCTTGCCTAACGCGTCTATTTCGGTGACTCCGTACTTAGAAAACAAATCGACAAATTGTTTTTTGATCAATTCGACTCCCTTTTTCGTAGCTTCGTCGGAAATCATCCCCAACGCTATCTCCACCGAATCCAAAGCGGGTAAGAACGCTTCCAAAATACCGTCCGCGCCGTCTGCCCTGGCTTTCGATACCGCGTCGGCAGTGCGCTTTCTGTAATTATCGAACTCCGCCTGAACCCTCATCAGAGTGTCTTTGTATTCGTCTATCTTGGCTTGCGCCATCTTTATCAGATCCAGCTCCTCGTCGGCTTCCTGTTCCAACTCCTCGGCGGGAGTTTCAACGGGTTCTGCCTCTTTGGTTTCTGTCTGTTCGTCCGTTTCGGGAATGACGTTTTCGGGTTTTTCCTCTTCCGGACGATCCGAATGATTATTTTTCATCTTTTTCTCCTTTGCCGGTATTCAGCGACTTTCCTATGTAGCTGAGTACGCTCATTACTTTGCTGTAGTCCATTCTTTCGGGACCTATAACGCCGGCATAGCCGACTTCGCGACCGTTTACTTTGTACTTCGCGCTGACAACGGCACATTTTTCAATACCCTGCGTTTCGTCCTTGCCGATACGCACGTTGAATTCTATGTCGTCCGCAGTATCGATCAACGCACCTACCAAAGATTTGTTGTCGATAATCGAAAGAAATTTCTTTGCAGAGCCGATATCCGCGTCAGGGTAATTCAACATCTTGCTTTCCCCCTCCATGAATACCGATTCGTCGGTTACGGAGCTGTACGCTTTCAACAGAGCCATTACGTTATCGAACAACTCTTTGAATTCGTTCAATTCCTTTTCGACGGTTTCCAACGAATTTTCCAACTCGGCAACCGACTTTCCGCCAAAGATTTTATTCAACATCAATACGGCGCTGTGCAAAAATTCGTCGTCTACCAAGTTCTTTAAGGTAATGACTTTGTCGCGAATTATGCCGGAATCGGTAATTATTATTACCAGCGCCGAATGTTCGTCCAAGCCTACCAACTTGATTTCCTTTATCACAACTCCGCCGACGTTTTGCAAAACTATCACCGAAGTGTAGTTTGTAACGTCGCTGATGACCTTTGCCGTCGTCCTGACGATGTCTTCCACGGCGTTAAATTTTTCAGAAAAGGAACTGTCTATCAGCTGAATTTCCTTCTTTTGCAGCGGACGCCTGTTAACAAAGTATTCTACATAATACTTATAGGCCTTCGGCGTGGGACTCCTGCCCGCAGACGTATGCGGCTGCGCCAAGTATCCCATATCGGAAAGGGCCGCCAATTCGGAACGAATGGTGGCAGAACTGATAGAAGAAAAATATTTTTCCTGTAATTCCCCGCTGGAAATTTGCCGCGCCTGTTTGATATATTCCTCGACTACGGCTTTCAGGATATTGTGCTTTCTGTCTGACAGTCTTTCCATAACGCCTTACAGTTTTGGCAGTGGGATCAGATATTTGTTAGCAATCTCACTACCTGACTGCTAAACATATTATATTCACAGTTTATCCGTTTGTCAACAAAAAAATTCAAATTTTTTAAAATTTTTTTCGATCAATTTGTTAGGTTTAACGTGAACGAAATTTCTTATGCGGTTAATAAAAAATATGTTTTAAATGCTTAACAATATATTTAATAAATTTATCCTAAATGAATAGGCGCGCCACGGCGCTTTCGAATAATAATTTATCCTCTTTCATCTTAAAATAGTCGCC
>DVNF01000093.1 GCA_018714575.1 Candidatus Stercoripulliclostridium merdigallinarum | reverse complement strand
ATGCCAAAAGTTCCGCCAAAGATTGGCTGTCGGCATACGAGGCTAAGGAACGCGAAAACACGGGAATTAAACAGCTGAAAGTCGGTTACAACAAGGTTTTCGGCTACTATATCGAGGTAAGCAACAGTAATCTTAGCGCGGTACCTCTCCGCTTTCAACGCAAGCAGACCCTGACTACGGGGGAAAGGTTTATTACCGAAGAATTAAAGGAAATGGAAGAAATTATCCTGGGTGCGGACGAAAAAGCTCTGCAAATCGAACAGGAGATCTTCGATAATATAAAAGCGCAACTGAAAACCGTGCTGAGCGCGTTGCAGATAAATTCCTACGCCGCGGCGGAATGCGATTTGATACAAAGTTTGGCTACCGTTGCTTTGCAAAACGGTTATACTCGTCCCAAGACCGATCTTTCGGGCGAAATCGTCATAAAAAACGGCAGACATCCCGTAATCGAATCAATAAAGAAGCGTTCGGAATACATACCTAACGACGTGATAATGGACAAGGATTCACGCATTCTGGTGATCACGGGACCGAATATGGCGGGTAAATCCACTTATATGCGCCAAGCGGCTTTGATCGTATTGATGGCTCACATGGGTTCGTTCGTGCCCGCGGAAAAGGCTAAAATAGGCTTGGTAGACAGAATATTCACCAGGGTCGGAGCCGGCGATAACCTGGCTTCCGGTCAGTCGACTTTTATGGTGGAAATGACGGAAATGGCAAACATTTTGAACAATGCCACGTATAAAAGCCTGATTATCCTGGACGAAGTCGGCAGGGGCACTTCGACGATAGACGGATTGTCGATAGCTTGGGCGATAGTCGAGCATCTGTCGCTGAAATTGAAAGCCAAAACGCTGTTTGCCACCCATTATCACGAGCTTGCGGAGCTTGAAAGCACTCTGCCTTCGTTAAAGAACTACCACGTTTTGGTCAAAGAATCGGACGGAACGGTGACTTTCCTGTATAAAATCTCACGCGGCAGCGCAAATAAATCTTTCGGTATCGAGGTAGCCGAGCTTGCCGGAGTCAAAAAGGAGATCACGAAGCGTGCGGCTCAGGTAATGCAGGCGATCGAAGATTCTCAGGGCGCTGGCTTGATAAAGCGGGTCTCCGATCGTCCCAGCGCCACCGCGGTCCCCGGCGAAGAGCAAATAGGATTATTCGCGGAAGATTCCCGCATGGGCAAAATCGAAGCGGTTTTAAAGGACGTCGACGTCAACTCTATAACTCCGGTACAATCGCTGACGATATTGTCGGAGCTGGTGTCCATAGTAAAACCGAAACGCAAAAAGGCGTCAAAATAATCGATAACTTAAAAAATATTAAAGTAAAATCGGGGCAAACGGTCGTATGAAAATCAATCTTTTAACCAGCGACGTATATAACAGAATTTCCGCAGGCGAAGTCGTAGAGAATCCGGCTTCGGTCGTAAAGGAATTAATCGAAAACGCCATAGACGCGGGCGCCGGAGCGATAACAGTCAGGATCGAGGACGGCGGCATAAAATCCATAGAGGTTTCGGATAACGGATACGGCATCGAAAAGTCGGAACTGCCCAAAGCCATTTTACCTCACGCGACCAGTAAAATAGAGGACGCGGACGATTTGGAAACGATCTCTACGCTGGGTTTCCGAGGCGAAGCATTAGCTTCTATATCGGCGGTTTCCGAAATTGAAATATTGACAAAAGCCGTATCGGAAGAATACGGCGCAAAGCTGTATTCAAAAGGCGGTTCGGTTACGGTTTCGGATTGCGCGGTGCAAAGCGGCACGACCGTAACGGTAAAAAATTTGTTTTTCAACACTCCTGCGCGATATAAATTCCTCTCGTCCAAAAGCGTCGAGGAAAACAAGATAACGCGTCAGATCTTTATGTTGATTCTTGCCAATCCCGAAATTGCATTCACATATTACGCCGATAACTCGTTGGTGTATTCTTCCACCGGTGAAGGCTTGAAATCTGCTATAAGTTCGGTATTTTTACCGCGAGTTTACGATAAAATGATAGAAATAACGCCTTATAAATCTCCGGAAAACATAACGGTTTCGGGCTATATCGGCTCACACGAAGTCTTTAAAAATAACCGAACTCAACAAATTTTCGTTTTGAACGGCAGGGTCATCGCCGATCAAACGTTATCCGCCACCGTTTCTAACGCATACGGCGAAAGAATGATGGCAAGGTGTTTCCCCGTATTCGTAATCGAAATAACTATGCCCTTTGCTGACGTAGACGTAAACGTTCATCCCAACAAGCGCGAAGTGCGCTTCGCTGCGCCCAGAAAAGTCTATGCCGCGGTATATCGCGCCGTGCAAAACACGCTTTTGGCTTACGAAGAAGCGCGCCGAGCCGAACTGACGGGGCAAGGAACGGGACAAAACAGCGATATAACTTTGGACGAGATCGATACCGCCAACGATTCGAAAGATTATACCGTAAAACACGAAAAAGGGACTATGTCCTACGACGAAGCCAAACGCATACTGAAAAACATTCACGAAAACGGCAAACATTCATTGAATTCGTCTTCGACTTCGTATAAAAATTCCGATAGCTATTCGCCGACAAAAGCAGCCGGAAGCGTTGTGGACAAGGCTGATAAAACGCCAAAGCCTACGCCCGTTTCCGACGACGTTCCCCCTAAAAAGTCGTTTGATAATTACGTCGCTAAGCAGGAAACTACGGCAAAACCTGCCGTTTCAGCGAGCGCGACAAGCACGGGAAACAGCTATGCGGCAGACAAAGCAAAGGCTGTCGAAGCGGCGCGAACTTCGATTATTCCGGGCAGATCCTTCAAAGTTGTCGGCCAGTTATTCGACACTTACCTGGTGGTCGAGGCACCCGAAAAAGTCATCTTTATCGATCAACACGCCATGCACGAGCGCATTATTTTCGATTCGTACATGAAGGAAATAGAAAATTCGGAAATCGCTTCGCAACCGCTGTTGATACCTTTCGTATTTGAATCGGACGTGCAGGATACCGAGGCAGTTTTGGAGGCAAAACAGTTGTTGACGGATGCAGGCTTCGAAATCGAACGCTTTGCTCCGGACGCGGTAAAAATTTATTCGATACCCGCGGTTTTGGGAAACGTAGACCTGAACGCGATGTTTAAGGATTTGTTAAAATCGCTGAATTCCCCGTCGTTAAAGCAAAAATTCGATAGGGAAGCCTTGGCAATGGCTGCTTGCAAAGCCGCTATAAAGGGCGGAGAAAGCTTTTCAAATACTCAAATCGAATATATCCTGAATAAATATATCGCCGGCGGCATGCCTTTGCAATGTCCTCACGGCAGACCTACGGCTTTGGTTTATACAAAAAACGATTTTGAAAAGCTGTTCAGGAGGAAGGTATGATAATCGTAGGCGGAGCCACCGCTACAGGTAAAAGCGCTTTTGCCGAGGAAATTGCGCGGCGGATAGGCGGCGAGCTGATTTCCGCCGATTCAATGCAAATCTATCGCGGAATGGATATAGGTACGGCAAAGGATACCGCCTCCGCAATACCGCTGCATATGGTGGACGTCGTATCGCCGAAAACGCCTTTTACCGTGGTGGATTACAAGCATGCCGCAATACAATGCCTGTCGGATCTAAGGAAAAGAGGAAAAGAAGCCGTTATCGTGGGCGGAACGGGTTTTTATATCGATACGTTTTTATACGATCTCAGCTATGGCGGTGACGGTGAACGCGATGAAAAATTATATACCGCTTTGCGCGAGGAGCTTGAACGGTTCGGAGCAGAGCGTATGTACGAAAGATTGAAACGCGTCGATCCCGAATCCGCGCTTAAAATCCACGCCAACAACACCGTCAGAGTGCTGCGGGCGGTTTATATTTACGAAACCACGGGAAAGAAGGCTTCCGATCAAAAAATCACATTTGATCCGATAGAGCCTTTTAAAATGTATATCTTGACTCGGGACAGGCAAAAGCTAAGGTGCAGGATCGCCGACAGGGTCGATAAAATGTTGGCTATGGGTCTAGAAACAGAAGTCGAAACTCTGTTGCAAAACGGCGTAACTTTCGATATGCAATCCATGCAAGGAATAGGCTATAAAGAGTGGCGTGGAAAATTCGACGGCGTCGAAACCGTAGAGGACGTAAAAAACGCCATAATCAAAAATACCAACGCTTACGCAAAAAGGCAGGAAACCTGGTTTAACAACAGGTACAAAAACTTTGCGGAAAAGATCGACGCCGACAACGTAAACGAAGATACTTACCTGCAAATTCTACGGGCTCCGTATTATAATAGATCCGAAAAAAATAATTGACATACGGAAAGTTTCACGG
>DVNF01000092.1 GCA_018714575.1 Candidatus Stercoripulliclostridium merdigallinarum | reverse complement strand
GTCTTTTCCGAGGCGGCAAAAGCTTTTTTGGAAGTTTTGAAAAAATACATATAATCGATCTATGCATGAAGTTTTACTTCCTTTTTTCGGTTGTAAATACCTACGAAACGAAACGGGCGGCGGAGCAGGAGAATCCGGTTATAAACCTTAGACTGCTCATAGCCGACCGAAAGTTATGTTCATAACGTTGACTTATAAACGTGCTTTTGCTATAATCATTAAAAATAATTCGGATATGACGTTGCCTAAGATATTATTATAATATTGTAATAAGCGCAGGCAATAAGAAAAACCGGAGGTTATATGAAAAGGAAATTAACAATAAAATTATCTTCCTTTCAAATCATAACTTTGGGATTTATAGGGATAATTTTATTGGGCGCGATATTGCTGATGTTTCCGATATCGTCTAAAAGCGGAGTATGGACGCCATTTATAAACGCGCTGTTTACGTCTACTTCCGCCGTCTGCGTTACGGGGTTAATCGTATACGACACGGCTGTATATTGGTCGGTATTCGGTCAAGTAGTGATATTGTTGTTGATCCAGATTGGAGGCATGGGCGTGGTTACGATGGTGGCCGCGTTTGTTATGATATCCGGTAAAAAATTAGGATTGCTTGCGCGCGGAACCATAAGGGACGCTGTGGCGTTTCACAGCATCGGCGGCATCATCAAGCATATCGGCTTTATATTAAAAGCTATATTTTTGATAGAGCTGATAGGGGCGTTGATAATGTTGCCGGTATTTGTCATCGATTACGGCGCCGAAGGGATATGGATGGCGATATTCCATTCGGTTTCCGCGTTTTGTAATGCCGGATTCGATATTATGGGAACCAAAACCGGCGAATTTTCTTCGCTGACCGGGTATGTTTCCGATCCCGTCATAAACCTGACGATCTGCGCTTTGATTATCATAGGCGGTATCGGGTTTATGGTATGGCGCGACGTGGTGGATCATAAATTCAGGCTTACTAAATACTCGTTACAAAGCAAAGTCGCGTTGTTGGTGACGGCGATATTATTGGTAGTGCCTGCAATTTACTTTTTCTTTTTTGAATTTCAGCATATGGAATTCGGGGAAAGATTGTTGGCATCGATATTCCAAACCGTCACACCGAGGACTGCCGGGTTCAATACGGTCAATCTGAACGCGATCAGTCAGGTAGGTTTGCTGACAATGATAATTTTGATGTTGGTAGGCGGCTCGTCCGGGTCTACTGCCGGCGGTATGAAAACATCGACTTTGGCGATATTGTTCGCTACCGTTATTTCGCTGTTCAAAAAAAAGGACGAAACCGAATTGTTGCGCCGAAGAGTCGACAACGAAGCGGTAAAGAGCTCGGTAGCCATTTTAATAATGTACGTTTCGTTATTCCTTTTAGGGTCAGTGATAATTTGTAAAATCGAAGGACTGGAGTTGCTGCCGTGCTTGTACGAAACGGCTTCCGCAATAGGCACCGTAGGGTTGTCGCTTGGCATAACTCCGCAGTTGCACGTCGTGTCAAAACTGATATTGATATTATTAATGTTTTTCGGTCGAGTGGGCGGACTGACTTTGTTCTTCGCTTTGTTCAATATCAAAAAGAAACCGCTTTCCAAATACTCTGCCGAAAACATTTCGATAGGTTAAAGGAGAATTTGATATGAAAACTAAATCCATATTGTTGATAGGATTAGGCAGGTTCGGCAGGCACATTGCCGAAAATTTGGTTGCCATGGGGCACCAGGTCATGGCGATAGACCACAACGAGGACAGGGTAAACAGTATCTCCCCGTTGGTGACCAACGCTTTGATAGGCGACGCTTCAAACGAAGAGTTTTTGGCTACTTTGGGCGTATCGAATTTTGACGTGTGCATAGTTACTATCAGCGGCGACTTTCAGGCTTCGTTGGAAAGTACCTGCTATCTGAAAGAAATGGGCGCTAAACAGGTCATTTCCAGGGCGGAAAGGGACGGTCAGGCAAGGCTGTTGTTGCGTAACGGCGCCGACGAAGTCATTTATCCCGAAAAACAGCTGGCGCAATGGGTCGCCATAAGGTATACTTCCGATAACATTACCGATTATATCGAAATCGACAGCGAACACGCTATATTCGAAATAAAAGTCCCGCAAAATTGGATAGGTAAAAGCGTTGTGCAAATTGATATTCGTAAAAAATACAATATCAACATCATGGGAATTAAAAAGAACGGCGCGATCGATCTGAATATTACCCCGGACACCGTGTTCGAAGAAGGCGAAACAATACTCGTTTTGGGCGAAATGAAGCTGCTTCAAAAGATATTCAAACTATAATGTTCTTTTAAAGTTGAGTTTACTCACGAAATAAATCTGTTTCGTTATAAAATAAAACGGGCGCGTAAAGCACCCGTTTTTTTGGGTTTAGTGAATAAAAATGCTGCCGCAAACCGAGCAGAAGGGTTGCAGATATTCAGTTGCGCCCGCCTGCCGGACGGGCGCTTCCTGTTCCGCCCTGCGAAAGGATCTTTTCGGCGATATACTTCGGAATCGTCGCTCGACACGGTATCGTAGTTCTTCGCTCCTTTCCTCGTATCTCCCCGAAAATCTCTCTTTCTCGGGCGCATAATCCGGACAATAGCGGTTATACTTATTCAATCAAAATGGAATTTAAAAAAGGTACGCATTAAATCCGAATAGTTAAGCGATAATATACCGCAGTCCCACAATATCCCAATCAGGAAAATCATATATAAAGTGCTGTTTTTTCTCTTATCGCCTTTCAAGGCGAATTGGCAGCGAGAAATTGACGTTTTTGCCTGATTTCAAGTGTAGGAGCGAAGGACTACGGTTTCGTGCCGAGCGACACTCACGCAGGAAGCAGACGAAAACGGCTTTTCGCAGCGTATATA
>DVNF01000091.1 GCA_018714575.1 Candidatus Stercoripulliclostridium merdigallinarum | reverse complement strand
TGTAGGCGCATATTACGGCGGTGTGGTGGCCGCTCCGTACGTCGGTGAAATATACCAAAATATGTTTGAATATTTGGGGTATCCGTCATAAAAGTACCATTTTGGAGGAGAGTATGTTGATAAAAGAGCTGACTAAGGGGATAGACTGCCGATTTACGGAGCCCGCCGAACCGTTAGGGGAAACGGAAATATCGGAATTATGTATAAATTCCGTGGACTGCCGACCCGGAGCGTTGTTTTTTGCCGTCAAAGGAGTGCATACCGACGGCGCCGCCTATATTGCCGACGCCGAAAGGTGCGGAGCCACGGCTTACGTTTCGGAGCACGAATTGAAAACTTCGGTTCCGGGTATCATAGTCAACGACGTCAGGGAAGCAATGGCGTTGATGGCGGCGAATTTTTATTATAACGCACATAAAAATCTGAACATTATAGCCGTTGTCGGCACGAACGGAAAGACTACCACGGCGCACATGATATATAACCTTTTGGTGGCGGCGGGGGAGCGCGCCGCGTTGTTCGGAACGTTGGGCGCCACGATACAGGGACAAAGCTATCCTTCAAAGCTGACGACGCCTGATCCTATCGAACTGCACAGGCTGTTTCAGCTGGCTGATTTTCAGGGAGTCAAATACGTGGTCATGGAAGTTTCCGCGCACGCAATAGCCTTAAAAAAGATGGCGGGTATCCGCGCCAAAGTCGCGGTATTTACCAACCTGAGTCGCGATCATCTGGACTTTTTCGGCGACATGGACAGCTATAAAAAGGTCAAAGTCGGCTACTTTAAGCCCGAACACGCCGAATTTGCCGTAGTCAACGCTGACGACGAAACGGGCAGAGAGATCTTGGCGTCGGAAGCCATTCCTTCGGCAAGCTACGGCATGGAAAACCCGTCCGATACTTTTGCCATAGACTACGATTACACATCGAAATTGCAATGTATCGTCAACTGTTTTGACGATATTTTCGAATTGGAAGCGCCTTTTGTGGGGAAATTCAACCTTTATAACGCGTTGGCGGCGACTACTACCGCGCGGCTGATAGGAATAAAGCCCGAAGTTATAGCCTCCGCCTTTAAACATATGCCCGAAGTCGAAGGGAGATTTAATATACTGCAATCGGGGAAGCGCGTTATTATCGATTACGCGCACACTCCGGACGGCTTGATAAATTTGCTGACGGCGGCGAAAAAATTGGTGTCGCGCGGGGGTAAGCTGATTTCCGTATTCGGCTGCGGCGGCGACCGCGACAGAGGAAAACGGCGCGAAATGGGTAAAATTTCCACAGAACTTGCCGATTTCACCGTGATAACCTCGGACAATCCGCGCTCGGAAGATCCGCGAGATATAATCCGCGACGTCGAATCGGGCGTAGAAGGTAACGGCAATTATATCGTCATTCCCGACCGCGCAGGGGCGATCACCTACGCGTTGTTGGTGGCTAAGCAAAACGACGTGGTAGTCATTTCGGGAAAGGGCGCGGAAAATTACACCGAAGTCCGCGGCGAACGCGTCAGGTATTCCGACCGCGCCGAAGTTTTGGAATCGTTTAGGAGATATAACTTGTGAACGCGCTGTTAATAGGACTGATAACGGCGATAGGATCGTTTTTCGCGGCTATGCTGATCGCTCCGGCGGTAGTGCGCCTGGCAGGGGGCAGAGCCGTCCAAACGCTGTTGGGGTATGTAAAACAACATGAAAACAAGGCGGGAACGCCGACTTTCGGCGGTATTATCTTTATCCTTTCGACGACGATAGCCGCCGCCGCTGCCGGAGCGTTTTCTCACGAGCTGGGCAGAATGTTGATGTTGGTGTTTTTGGGTTACGGCTTGATCGGCTTTACGGACGATTTTATCAAAGTAAAATTAAAACGAAATAAAGGCTTGACGGCTTGGCAGAAAATACTATTCCAAGTCGTAGCAGGTTTCTTGGCGGCATGGTTTTCATACCGCAGTCCGTTTGTAGGCTCGGCGGTTTCTTTAAATTTCGGCTTGGGCGAATGGGACTTGGGAGTATGGTATCTGCCCTTTGCGACTTTCGTATTCGTGGCAATGTCTAACGCGGTAAATTTGACGGACGGCTTGGACGCGCTGGCAGGAGGTACGGGCGGCGTTTACGTCGGATTTTTCGCGCTGATACTTGCCGTGATAGCCTTCGAAGCCGAACATATGGGTATGTCGGTTTATGCGGACGAAGTAAACTCCATGTTTTATGCTTCGATGGCGTTGTTGGGCGGATTATTGGCTTTCCTGTGGTTTAACGCTCCGAAAGCTTCCATTTTTATGGGGGATACAGGCTCCTTGGCGTTAGGTGCGTTCTTTGCCGCGCTGGCTTTGTTCAGTAAAAATCCTTTGATAGGCGCGGTCATAGGCATAATGTACGTTGTCAGCTGCATATCGGTAATAATACAGGTCGTATCATTTAAGCTCACCAAAAAGCGCGTATTTTTAATGTCGCCGTATCACCACCACCTGGAATTGAAGGGGATACCCGAAAGCAAGATCACCGCACGGTATATGATAGCGACTTTTGTGGCAGGATTGGTGGCGCTGTGCATCATATAGGGGAAGTATTATGGAAAAAGCAATCGTAATAGGAATGCGCCTTAGCGGTACCGCCGCCAAGGCATTGTTATCGAAACAAGGCTATGAAGTAGTCGGAGTAGACGACAATCCCGAAGTCGCTCCCGCAACGCCCGATTGCCCGATCGAGGAATTTGCCTTGGGCGTAGTCAGCCCCGCAATAGCAAACGACCACCCCTTGATCGTTGCCGCGCAAAAAGCCGGAGTGAAATTGATTTCGGAATTGGAACTTGGGATACGCAATTTAAAGGGGATAAAGGTCGTAGTGACCGGGACCAACGGCAAGACCACGGTCTGCGACATGATAGACAAAGCCTTAAAGTTGTCAGGGATAACCTGCCGCACGATGGGCAATATCGGCTATCCCGTTTCGCAAGTAGCTTTGGACGGCACGGAATACGCCGTTAATATCATCGAAGCTTCTTCTTTTCAATTAGAGCACACTTATACGTTGCGACCCGATTACGCAGTTTTGACCAACATCGCGCCCGATCATATGGACAGATACCCGGATTTCGCCGGCTACTTTTCCGCAAAAAAACGAGTATTCAGGTTGCAAACGGCGTCCGACGTTGCGGTGCTGAATTACGATCAGCCGGCTATCAGGGAATTGGGAAAGCACCTTGCGTCCGAGGTCGTTTGGGTCAGCGCCGCGGAAGCGGTGGGAGATTGTTACATAAAAAACAACGCCTTTTATTTGCGCGGAGAACAGCTGATTTCGGTAAAGGAAAGCAAACTTCGCGGAGAATTTAACCGCTTTAACATGATGACGGCTATCACAGTCGCGGCGCGCCTGGGCGCGACAAAAGAAGCTTTGAAAAAATTTGTCAGGGAATACAGACCTTTGCCGCACCGAATCGAATACGTCGGAGTTTTTCGCGGCAAACGGTGCTTTAACGATTCGAAAGGTACTAACGTGTCGGCGACTTTGGCGGCTTTGGACGCTATGGAAGGCAGCACGGCTTTGATAATGGGCGGTTCGGATAAGAAAGAGGATTATTGCGAGTTTTTCCTGGACGTGCCCGAAAAACTGAAATTCGTTGCCGTTACCGGAGCCAACGCCGAAAAAATATACGGCTCCGCATTGAAAGTGGGATTTAACGATATAGTCATCGTAAAGGATTTGCAGGCAGCAATAATCCGCGCCGCAGAATCTGCTGCCGACATAGTGTTGTTTTCCCCGGCTTCGGCGTCGTTTGACAGATATACAGGATATAAGGAGCGCGGCGAACGCTTTAAAAACCTGGTCTCGGCTTTGAAATAAGATTATGGCGGAACAAATAGGGATAACCGTGTCGGAGCGCCGCACTATGAAAAAACTGCGGCTGATGCTATTCATTCCGGCGATAACGCTGTCTGTATTGGGTTTGGTGATGATTTATTCGGCAAGCTCATATTCTGCCGAGGTCCATTACGGCGACGCTTTTTTCTACGTAAAAAAACAGCTTTTAGGCTTTGTCCCCGGGCTGGTATTAATGTACTTTGCATATAAATTTCCCTCCGAAAGATTAAAAAAATTATCGACTTGGGCTTTGGCGGTATCCGTTATTCTTTTGGCGGCGGTGTTTATTCCGGGCTTGGGACAGACCAGCTACGGCGCGACCAGGTGGATAAACTTAGGCTTTATCACCTTTCAACCGTCGGAGCTTGCTAAGTTTTCGCTGATGCTGTTTTTGGCGAAAATCTACTCCGAAAAGCCGCCTAAATCCGTAAAATACCTGATATTGCCGTTCGCGGCTACGGCAATAGTCCTGGCTTTGATAATGGCGGAACCGAATATGTCGGTAACTTTGGCTATAGCCGTAGCTGTTTTGTTGGTGACTGTGGCGGCGGGCTTGGACAACAAAGTCGTCGTCGCGCTTTCGCTGTTGGCTTTGGCGGCGATACCCGTTTTGATAGTAGCCGAACCTTACCGCGTCAGGCGGCTATTGGCTTTTTTGGATCCTTGGGCGAATCCGAAAGACGAAGGCTATCAGCTGATCCAATCCTATTACGCGATAGGCAACGGCGGAATTTTCGGCGTAGGACTGTTCAACAGCCGTCAAAAATATCTGTTTCTGCCTTTTGCCGAATCCGATTTTATTTTTTCGGTAATAGCCGAAGAATTAGGAGTAATAGGCTGTATTTTCGTAATGGCGCTGTACTTGGTGTTTATATATGCCGGGATAAAGACGGCTTTTATGCAAAAGGACGCTTTTTCCAGGCTGGCGGCTTTCGGTCTGACCGTCATGATTGCCGTTCAATCGCTGATGAATATGGCGGTGGTGACGGGTTCGGTGCCGCCGACGGGTTTGCCTTTGCCGTTCGTGTCGGCAGGCGGCAGCTCCCTTATGGTGTTCATGACGGCTACAGGGCTTTTGGCAGGTTTTACGGGTTTATCCGATAAGCGAAGCCTGATAAGTCACAATCGCCTGCGCCGCTCATACAATGTGTTGTGAGCAAGTACATAATATTTAACGACGAATCGGCGCCGCATCTGAAAGGCGCAGTAACCGTGCAAGGCTCTAAAAACGGAGCCTTACCGCTGATAGCCGCAGCTTCGCTGACGGACGGCGAAGTCGTCCTGAAAAACTGCCCCGAAATCCTGGACGTGGAAAATATGTTGCGTATTTTCGAATCCTTGGGCGGTAAAAGCGAAAGGCGGGGAAAAGAACTGCGACTCAGAATGGAATACATGAATTCGGGAGAGATCTCGTCCGCGTTGGCAGGGGAGCTACGAAGTTCCGTATTTATGTTGGGAGCCATTCTTTGCCGCGTAAAGCATGCCGCCGTGGCTTACCCGGGCGGTTGCGACATCGGACTAAGACCCATCGACCTGCATTTGAAAGCATTCCGCGAAATGGGAGTAAAAATTCGCGACAGGTACGGTTATATCCGCTGTGACGCCACCAACACTC
>DVNF01000090.1 GCA_018714575.1 Candidatus Stercoripulliclostridium merdigallinarum | reverse complement strand
GAAAAGGGCGTCGTAAAGGATCTGAGATTGCCGGGAGAACTCCCCTGCCGTCCCGATTCCGCGGCGGACTTCGTAAAATTGCTGTCGGCATTAAAGCTGGCAATAGGCGGCTGATAGAAGGCTGAGCGGTGATTCTGTCGGCTATGACCGAATTATTACCGAAATCGGACGACGCACTTGAAATCGACAACCGAAATTCACAAAAATATCGGATAATATCATAGAATGCAATCATCTGAAACCAAACTGACTGCCGTTTGCGCTCGCATATTGTTGACCGACCGCTCCGCCGTCTATAAGACGGAGCGTTTTTTGCAAGAAGTCAAGGACCTGGCGGGCGTCGACGGCTTTTTATCTAAAATAACCGACGCGATATTGCTGAAAGGCGCGCCGAACGAGGGCAGTTATCGAGTTTCGGCGGCTTCGCACACCTTCTTTTTTAAAGTCGTCGGTTCCGATCTGATATTTTTCGGCTATCGCTCCGCCGAAAAAGCCGTCAGATTGAACGACCGCAGGATCGTGCTGTTCATGGCGGCGCACCCCGAATTCGAATTTACTTTGGCTGAGAGCCAACTTTCTCCCGGCGAAAACGATACGAAAAAGCTGTACCGCCTGTCCGAAGCCGCCGATATAAACTATCCGAAACTCAATTCCGCCCAGCGTGCCATAGTCGAAGCCGAGGACCGTTCGGTCATCGTTCAAGGCGTGGCGGGCTCCGGTAAAACCAACCTTTGCATCGACAAAGCGTTGTTCACCGCGGCGCGGAATTATCGCGGAAAGACGTTATACACCACCTTTTCGCGCGGACTCCTGATCGAAACCAACCAAAAACTAAACGCGGTCAGGGACAACATTTTAAAGCTGTTGAAAGCCGACGCCGAAGGTAACGTCGTCGTCAGAGGCACGGATATAGCGCGCGCCCTGGAGTATAAATCGGGCGTGTATCTGCCTAACGCAGAAAATTGGAAAACCCAGCTGAAGAACATCGCCGATTACATCGAAAACAAGATAGACTGCCTGCTGCCGGAGGATCTGTACCGCAGGCAATTCGGCGACGTCGAAGTAGCAAACGAGGATTATTTTATAAAGGTTTTCATGCCCGACTGCGGAAAAGTGCAAGGGCTGTTCAAGCGACTGTCGGCGTTGGGCGCGGAAGTCGTTTACAAGGAAATTTACGGCTACTTGTTCGGAAGGGCGCGCCCCTACCCGACGGAAAGTCAATATATAGACGAAAGGCGCGGTTCGTTGACGACGGCAGAAGCCGAAGCGATATATAGAATAGCCGCCGAATACCGCAACTATATGTTGAAAAACGGCGTCGTGGACAACACGGTCATCGCCGAAAAACTGAACGGAACGGTTCGCGAAAATTACTCGATCGCCATAATAGACGAAGTGCAGGATCTGACGGAAAAAGAACTGAACTTATTTAAAAACATCTCTTTAAAGATCTTTGCCGTGGGCGACGCATTGCAAATGATAAACCCGTCCTATTTTTCCTTTTCGTATCTGAAAACTTTAATGGGCGGAGGCAATTCCTTGGTCGGGGAATTGAAACACAATTACCGCTCCACGCAAAAAATCGCCGAGCTGACCGAGGAGCTGGGCGAATTGAATATGTCGCTTTTCGGTACCCATAACTTCGTGTTAAGGAGCCGCACGGTCGATTCCGACGTCGATACCGCCGCCGTATACGTTCACGGTGGAAAGCTGTTGGAACTGCTGAACGACGAAAAATTGGAAGGCTATACCGTAATAGTAAACGATTTCAAGCGAAAAGCCGAAATTAAAAAACGCTTCCCCGGACCTGAGGTGCTGACCGTTTCCGAAGCCAAAGGTCTGGAGCGCGACACGGTGATCTTATACGACGTCCTGACCGACTCCGCGCAAAAATGGAGCCGGTTGGAACGCATGAAAATAGACAGAAAACGCGCCGACGAGAACTCCGTCTACAGATACTATTTCAACCTTTTTTACGTCGGAGTCACTCGCGCAAAACGGTCGCTGATCGTCTACGAAGATTTAACCGTTCCCCTGTTCAAACGCTTTTTCGGCGGAGCCTTTAACGCTGCGGACGCCGAAGCCTCAGTAAAAAAGCTGACGAAAACGCTGCTGCGCGTCGAAACCGACGACAAGGAATTGCAACGTCGCGCCGCGGAATTCATACGCCTGGGGCAATACGACAACGCCGTTTCCGCCGCCGATTCCATGCGCGACGACGTATTGCGGCGCGCGACTTTGGCGGAAACCGAGATACACCGCGGCTATGTCAGAAAGGGCGACTACCGCGGCGCGGGTATCCGCTTCTGGACGCGCGGTATGTACGAAAAGGCACGGGAGATGTTCGTTTTGTCAAAGGACCGTTCCCTGATCGATTTGATGGACGCCGCAACGGGTAAAGGCGGCAGATTGGACTATGCCATTGTCGATTACTTTACAGAGGTAGACGATCCCGCCGCAAGACAGCTGATATTGGAAACGCTGAACGAAGATCTGAACGATCTGAAAACAGACGACAAAAAAGTTTTTACCGCTTTACGGCGGATAAGGAGCAAATATGGACAACGCCGAAATTAAATCGTTGATCGCCGCTTTCAAAGGCTACCGCGACGAATTGGAACCGATCAGGCAAAACCTTGCCGCATTCGTCGACGCTTACGAACAGGCTTCGGAGGATATTTTAAAATTGAACGAAGCTATGTCCGGGGATATAAAAGGCAACCTGGAACGGATCGGGCGTTCGCTTGCCGAACAGGCGGACAAAGCCGCCGAATTGAAACAGAGCATTTCCAAATTCACCGAATCCGGCGAACGCTATTTCCAAAGCGCGGACAAGCTGTCGCAATCGATGCAAAAGATCTCGGAGCGTATGGATAAGATAGGCGCCACCGAAGCGCGTGCCGAACAGGACCTGCAACGGCTGGAATCGCTGTTGGAAGAGCGAAAAAAAGCCTATGATATAAAATCTTTGTCGGAAAGCCTTAGAAAATACACGGAAAACGTAGAAAAGATCGGCGATTTCGTCGACAGATCCGTTGCCGGCACAATCAACGAGGGTAACGCCAAACTCAAAGAAATTTTAACTTCCGAAGCCGCACTTGCAAAGGAACTTGCCGCCGAAAGAAAGTCGACGGAAGAACTCATTGCCGAATACCGCGAATCCAACAGACTGCTGCGCCTTGCCGTCGAAGGAAACGACGTCAATACCGAATACGTCTACGAGATCCTGGACAGATGGGCGCTGGACAGAAAGGTCAAAACAAAGAAAAAATGAAAGAAACGCTATTGAAAAACGCCGAACTGCTGCACGCGGCAACGGTTTCGGACGACAAACAAACTTTTTTAAAGATTTTAAACGACTGCCCCGAACTGTACGGCGCGGTATTCGGCCGCTTCCCGTTGGAGAGCCTGGCGGTAATGTATTCGGCGCGCAAGATCCTGTCCGCCGCTGAATTCCCATCCGCCCCGAAGCTGGCGTTCCGTGAGTACCCGGAGGATTATATCGAGTTCAAAAAGATCGCCGGACGCGCCCTGCGCCTGTACGCCGGAGGCAAAGAGGTCGCTCCGGACGAAATGCGGATCATGGTCGGCGAGGAAACGGTACTGCGTTCGGACGGAAAACAGGAAAAAGCCTACGAACTAAGCCACGGCAAGACCTTGAAAACGTCTAAATCCGGCGCCATAGTACCTCCGAAAAGCCGCGCCGTGACCGGCGTTCGCCGAAAGATACTGAATGCCGTTATAATATTTACCGCAGTCTTTCTGATCGCCTCCGCCGCGCTGACGGCGGTTTCGGTATCGGTAACGGGCGACGGTTCGAAGCTGGCTCCCGTTCGAGCCGACTCGTCGGACGTACTGTTGAACGCCCTGGACGGGTCGGACAGATATATTAAAATAGAAAACGATCTTTCCGTCGCCCTGTCCGAAGATCCCGAATTCGGCTATACCGGAGTTTTGGACGGCGGCGGACATATCCTGACCGTGACGGGCGGCTTTTACGGCGATCCGTTCGGTATCCTGTCCGGAGCTACCGTCAAAAATCTGACGGTCAAATACGACGGCTTCCGCGCCGAATACGCCGGCAACAAACGGACGATCGTATTGGAACGCGACTTTACGTTGAAATTGTCGGAACTGTCGGCGCCCGTCCTGCAAAGCGATCTGTTCGGGAACGGTCACACTCTGACGATAACCGACGTCGCCCGCGACGGAGTTTTTTCCGGCGCGACGTTCGATCAAATCAACGGAAATATTTCCGGACTGAACATAGTTTTCGATGACGCGGAATTCGATTATAACGCTACTACGGGGCTGCTTGCGCGGGTAAACAACGCGACGATTTCCGAAGTCACTTTTTCGTTTTCCGGAAAGATCCACGAAACAAATACGCGTAGCGATACTTATTTCGGGCTACTTGTAGGCGAAAATCGGGGTACCGTTTCCAACATTACCGCGACTTTCGACGTTACGGGAGATTCCGATTTCGACGGTCAGGCAGAGGACAACAATTCCTATTTCGGCGGCATTATCGGATTAAACTACGGCAGAGTCATAAATTGCGTTACGACGGCGGATTCCGTTGCGGAAACAGTTACCTTGGACGTTGCGGGATTGGTCGGAGAAAACGCCTTGGGCGGTTTGATAACCGGGTCGATAAACCGCGCCGCCATGATCACGACTACCGCCGTAAAAGAATGGTCGCCCAACGCCGCGGGCGTTGCCGTTGCCAACCGCGGCGACATCGATAATTGTTATAATTACGGAGCTTTGACGGCAAATTCCTCCGTCGTACACGACCAGCCGGATTCGGATACCGAAGACGTAGAACGTTCGTCTACTTTGATAGGCGGCATTACCGCAACCAATTACGGCATAGTTTCTCATTCGTATAACGGGGGCGATCTGTCGTCCTCTACCGCCGGAGCCATTCCCAATATAGGCGGCATAGTCGGAAACGACACGGCGGGTGCGGACAGAAAC
>DVNF01000089.1 GCA_018714575.1 Candidatus Stercoripulliclostridium merdigallinarum | reverse complement strand
GGTCAATCATAGTTTTGTTGTTCCGTTGCTTAGAGTGGCGAATAGGCATCACATCGTTTAACGACAGTGCGCTTAAGAATGTGCCGCACCCTAAAACGCAAAGTTGTTTTGACCTCTTAATATTAACATATTTATAGTCAAAGCGCGGCGATCAAATAATACAACCCTATCAGAACTCCCAAAAATGCGACGTTGAATATCGTAAAACGCAGTATGTATTTGCCTTTGGCATTCGGATATTCTTTGGCTATTGCCTTGTAGGAAATCAGGCTTGCCATAGAGGCTATCAACGTGCCTAAACCGCCTAAATTTACTCCGATAAGTATTTCTTTCCATTCGGAAGTGAAACCCGTCAGTAACAATGCCGCAGGAACGTTGCTGATTATCTGACTGAGCGCTACGCCCATTATCATGACTCTGCCTTCCAAAATTCCCGATAAAAAGCTCCTGAATTCCGGGATCCTGCCGATATTCCCTATGAAAATGAATAAGGCTATGAACGTTATAAGTAACGAATAATCGACTTTTTTCAATGAATCCCTATCTGCTATCAATAAAAACACCAACATACAGGCGGCAAGTATCGGCGAAGGTATCAGATTAAAAAGCGACAATACCGCCAACACGAACGCTACCGCAGGCCAGCCCAACCTGAATGCGTTCCCCAATTTTTCGTCCGTGCCGACCTCGGTCACAGCTTCCGACCGGGTCAAAAACAGCGATCCCGTCAGCATTACCGCCGCCAACGCTCCGTAAGGCAGCATCGTCAGCATCAATTCTCCAAAGCTCATGCCGGATATATTGTACAAATAAAGGTTCTGAGGATTGCCCATCGGCGTCATCATACTGCCCAGGTTTGCGGCAATAGTTTGTAAAACTACAACATGTATCGACAGCTTTTGCAATCCGGCTCTTTTTAAGACTATCAAGCCGAAAGGCACGAAAGTGATCAACGCGACGTCGTTCGTGATCAGCATGCTCAATACAAACGGCAGAAAGGCCAAAACGGCGCATACCTTTAACGAAGTGTTGGCTTTTTTCAACAACTTCCCCGCTAAAAACGAAAACAGCCCCGCTCTTTGGAAACCTTTCATGACCGCCATCAGCGAAAACAACAAACAAATCGTTTCCCAATCTATGTAATCGGCGTAAGCCCGATCGGGCGGTACTATACACATGGAAACTACGGCTAAAATTATAGCCGCCACCAATACCGTTTCCTGCCGTAAAAAAGTAACTACTTTTTTCAATACCGCTTTCATCGCACGGAATTATAACACCGCCGACTTTTAAATGCAACCGTACGCACAAAAAACGGGCTTTCAGACTTTTGTCTGAAAGCGCCCGAATTAATTTCTATTTACGTTATTATTTTAAATCCCGTTATACCGCAACAGTGGCAGTCGCAAAAGTTTATTATCGACGCGACTTCTTGTTCCGAACAATTAAAATTATCAGTACCGTTACCCCCGCAAGCACGGCTATTCCCGCGACTATCCCCCCTGCCGCCCACAATATTTCGGACGGGTAAAACTTGCTGCCGATATATAGTCCGTCGGCTGCGGGAGCTGCCGATTCGCGTTCCGAAACCAGATAAAATTCGCCGAAAGCGTCGGTCGTGAACGTCAATCTGTTACCTTCGATATTAATCGACAGCGGCACCATTGTGCCGTTTTCGTATCTGTAAACTTTGGCTATTTCGGCGTAAACGGGCAAATTCAAACCGACTTCGACCGAACCGAAGATCTTGTTTTCCGCGCCTTCTTCCGATCCCGATTTCAGCTTCATCGAAAACGCCGCGACTACTGCGTTTCTATAGCCGCTAAGCTCCGCCGCAAGCTGCTTTCTGTCGGAAAGTTCGGCTATATCTACGTCGGCGTCGTCCACATATACGTTGGCTTCTACGCCAACAATAAGATCGGTTTCTTCGAACGGTATCGGCGACACCGAAATGCCCGTCGGAACGTTCGCGGAAGAGGATAAATTCTTTACGCTTACCGCAATTGTCCCCGACAAACAATTGTCTACCGCACGCTTTGCCGCAGTCAAGCGTTCCGAAACGGTACCGCTTTCGAATTCGACTTCCAACGCTTCGAACGCCCGATATAATTCCGTGCGCTTATCTATAGAGAATCTGTCGGGGTCTACCGCAACGAATTTATTATAATATTCGACGATCCCCGCCCTGTCGAACGCCGAAAGATCTATGGCGTATCGATTGCTGTTGCCGTTTACGTCTTCCGCCACAACGGTTATTGCCGAATAGTCTATGACTTCATTTGAATAAACTCCGCCGGATACTGCGCCGCCCGAGCCCGT
Source organism: Candidatus Stercoripulliclostridium merdigallinarum (assembly GCA_018714575.1). Taxonomy (GTDB): domain Bacteria; phylum Bacillota; class Clostridia; order Christensenellales; family DTU072; genus Stercoripulliclostridium_A; species Stercoripulliclostridium_A merdigallinarum. Next base: position 15,841 of record DVNF01000089.1, on the reverse strand, counting down.
CAAGGATCCGTCCGTCAATGAAAATTTAACGTCCTCACCGCTTATCCCGTCCACCTTTGTTTCGGCGTACACGTTGTTGACTGCCGCATTGTCGCCGAAAACCTCTATACTTACCGTCAGGCGAACCTCTTCCGAAAAATCGACGTCGAAGTTGACCCCGCCGAAGCGCGGTCTATCGGACGAGGCGTTGACCGAAGAATTTCTCCTTAAAGTAAAATTATCATAAGTTTGAGGTTCCGAAACCGCTGTTTCGGATACCGCAAACGCATTATTCCCTTTATCTATATACGATCCCCCGAACAGCGTTCCGAACAACGCGACAGCGGCGATCGACGCCATTACCGCAAAGATCGTTAAGGATAATATAAACTTTTTCGCCCGTGTTTTCATCTAAATCAATATACCATATATATTTCGTTAATTCAATAAAGTTCACCTAAAAATCAATGATATAGAAGGATTTAAAAGGCAAAAACTTTCCGTCGGATACATTCACTCCCTGCCGAAAGGCGGTCATAGTATGTATTGAATTCTTTTCGGAGGTTAATAGATGAAAAAAATCGCAGCTATATTATTGATCGTCGTTCTGGGCGTAATGCTGACCGTCGGATTGACTGCTTGTAACGAGGACGACGGGTTCGTCACCGTAAGATTGAACGAAGTTACTCATTCCGTATTTTACGCACCGTTGTACGTTGCAATGAACGAAGGTTATTTCGAAGACGAAGGTCTGAAGATCGAATTGACTAACGGCGGCGGCGCCGACAAGTCGATGACCGCCGTAATGTCGGGTCAGGCGGATATAGGTCTGATGGGTCCGGAAGCGGCTATATACGTAAAAGCCGGAGGCAGTAACGACCACCCCGTCGTGTTCGGACAGCTGACCAATAAGGACGGGTCGTTCTTAATAGGCAGGAACCCTATAGACAATTTTACTTGGGATAAAATACGCGGCGCCGAGATCATAGGCGGCAGACCCGGCGGTATGCCTGCAATGACTTTGGAGTACGCGCTGTATCAAAACGGACTTGTCGACGGCAGGGACGTCACCATCAACTACGATATTCAATTCGATTTGATAACGGCGGCTTTCGAATCGGGGACCGGAGATATGTGTACCATGTTCGAACCCGTAGCTTCTACTTACGCTTCTGAAGGCAAAGGTTATATCCTCGCTTCCGTAGGCGCCGCCGCCGGCGAAGTGCCCTACACCTGCTTTATGGCTACAAAGAGCTATCTTACCGAAAACCGTGATACCGTGCTGAAGTTCATGCGCGCCATTATCAGGGGCATCGACTTCGTCACCGAAAACGATTCCATGACTATCGCCGCCGCAGTCCGCGACTCCTTCCCCGACACTCCGGACGAATTGAACGCAAAAGCCATCGACGCGTACAAAGCCATCGACGCCTATAAGCTGACTCCTGTAATGGAGAGGGAAGATTACGAAAAATTCCTGGAAATATTGCGCTTTGCGGGCACGTTGGACAGCGACGTTGCGTTCGAAGACATTATCGATAATTCGATCGCGAACGAATTGCTGGCCGAGAAATGAACCTTTTAGAACTAGTCGACATTTCCTATATTTATCACTCCTTGGACGGGGAAACGGAGGCGATAAAGGAAGTCAACCTGACCGTTCGGGAGGGCGAATTTACCGCTATTGTCGGACCTTCGGGTTCGGGAAAAACGACGCTGTTAAAGATAATGGCGGGTTTGATCGCCCCTTCGAAAGGCAGTATCGAAAAGCCGAAAGACGTGCGTGTTTCTTACATGCCGCAACGCGATCAGCTGTTCGAATGGCGCAGCATATTGAAAAACGTCACTCTTTCGGCAGAGATCGGCAAGCACGACCGCGCCGCCGCGACAGCTTACGCCACGGAGCTGCTGGATAAATACGGCTTGGGCGAGTTCAAAAAGAAGCGGCCCTCCGCGCTGTCCGGAGGCATGCGCCAAAGAGCGGCTTTGATCAGAACCCTGGTTTCCAATCCGCAACTGACTTTGCTGGACGAACCCTTTTCGGCATTGGATTTCCAAACGCGTCTGTACGTGTCGGACGACGTGTGGAAGATCCTGTCTTCCGAAAAAAAGAGTTGCGTCATGGTCACGCACGATATATCCGAAGCTATATCGATTGCCGACACCGTGGTGTTGTTGACAAAGCGCCCCGCTACCGTGAAAGCCGTGTATAAGATCGATTTGGACCGCACGGCTCCACCTACCCGACGGCGCGAACAAAGAGGCTTTTCCGAATACTTTAAAACTATTTTTTCGGACATGGAGGTGGGTGATGAGTGAGGAACACAGGCTATACCTGAAAAAAGCTAAAATCCGTAAATTGGTTATCCGAATTACTCAATTCGGCGTCCTTATACTCTTATTAGGTTTGTGGGAGCTGTCTGCTTATCTGGAATGGGCGGACCCGTTTATTACCTCCAGCCCGTCCAGAGTGGCAAAGAGTATCGCCTCGCTGTATTCGTCCGGGGAACTGTTTACGCATTCGTTCGCTTCGTTATGGGAAACGGTGGTCAGCTTTCTGTTGTCCACCGCCCTGGGTACTTTGATAGCAGTGGCGTTGTGGTGGAACGATTTCCTAAGACGCGTCACGGAACCGTATGTGGTGGTGCTGAATTCCCTGCCTAAAATCGCCCTGGGACCTCTAATAATAATCTGGGTAGGCGCCGGAAAAGCCGCCATCATAACTATGGCGTTGATGATCTCGCTGATCATTACCGTCATATCGGCTCTGCAAGGTTTCAATTCGGTCGATTCCGAAAAAATCGACTTGCTGCGTTCGATGGGCGCAAATAAGCGACAGATATTTTTAAAGCTGGTGCTGCCGCAGAACATTCCGAACATCCTGTCGATATTGAAAATCAACGTCGGATTAAGCTGGGTCGGAACGATCATGGGCGAATACCTGGTTTCCCGCGAAGGTCTGGGGTACCTGTTGGTATACGGCGGACAAGTGTTCAGGTTGGATCTGGTCATGGCTTCCACTGTCATCCTGTCCGTGCTGGCTACGGTGATGTATCTTGCGGTACAGCTGTTGGAAAAAATCGTGTCTAAATACTTTTAACTTCTTTTAATTTAACTTTATAGAATAAACGCGTCCGTTCCCGAATAGATTTTTCGGGGACGGGCATGGACGTAATAAAAGTCGCAATAGTTTTCATGGGAGCTTTCCTGGGCGCGGGATTTGTTTCGGGCGCGGAAGTCGCACGGTTCTTCGCGGGGAAAAGCCCTTTCGGAATAATTCTGATTGCGATAATATTCGCGGCAGGCTTTATAGTCTATTCCTTTTCGGCACGTTTAAACGACTTCGACTCCCCTTATACGCGCGTCCTGATAAAGATATTTTCCTTTTTCTCGCTGTCCGCTACCTTTGCGGTAGCAAACGAAACGGGAAAAGTTTTGTTCGGTATTCCTTTAGCTCCGCTAACGGCGTTAGCCGCATTGGCTTTGACGTCGAAACAAAAATTCATAAAGATCGGAGCGACGGCTTCCGTGGCGTTCGCCCTGACAGCGGCAGTATTGGCCGCCGTCGGTTCGGAGCCGGCGCCGGGTGCCGCTCCGGTAGACGCCGCCGCCGTCGGCTATGCCGTAATGAGCGCGGTCGTACCCTCCTTCGCCGTTTCGGCGGAAATAAAGGCGATGCGTCCGAATAAAATTATATTGACCGCCTGTGTCATCGCAGTTCTGTTCACGCTGACGGTATTCCTGTTTTTATCGGCTATCGGCGAAAACGGCAGACTGATTTCCGATCCGGGAGCTATAGGAGCAGGCTTTGTTATCTCGGCGATCGCAGTGCTGTCTGCCGGCGTAACCTCCGGCGGAGCGCAGTTGAACGCCGCCGCGGATACATTCGACCGCAGATTGATGACCGCGGCTGTCGCGCTGGCGTTATCGTGTATCGGGATAAAAAATATCCTGACCTTCATATATCCGCTGATGGCTGTGTCGGCGGCAGGCATACCGGCTTTGTCTACCCTGTTTGTAACTAAAAAAATCCTTGTAAAAAAAAGGGGAAATTGATATAATATGTTAGACCTGTTTGACAGACTTATCGCGGCAAAAATTCCGTTCAAAGAAAACCTTTCGGGGAAAGAGCTTTCGGCGTATCGCGGAGGCGGCGCAGTAAAAATAGTAGCCTATCCCGAATCGGTTTCGGCGCTGAAAGCTTTGACCGCCCTGGCAACAGAATTCGGCGTTCCGTATATGCCTTTCGGCCTTGGATCGAACCTGTTGATTTCCGATAACGGCTACGACGGGATATTTATTTCTTCCATCGGCTTTCGGAATTTAAGCGTTCGGGGCAATCGACTGGTTTTGGGCAGCGGCGTTTCGTTGAAACGCGCCATGGAGTGCGCCGCCGAAAACGACGTTTCGGGATTAGAGGAGCTGTCCGGGATACCGGCTTCCATAGGCGGTATGGCAAAAGCCAACGCCGGTTCTTTCGGAAAGGAAATGGCGGATATTATTTCCGAAGTCACCGTATTCGATTGTCAAACCGGCAACGTTTCGGTAATAAAACGCCGGGACATAGATTACGGTTACCGCACTTCCGGGGACACTTTCCGCGGAAAAATAATACTCGAAGCGGTCATCGACGGCGAACATTCCGACAAAGTCCGCAAGGTATCCGAACATTTCCTGAACGAACGCAGAAAGACGCAACCGTCATTCCCCTCCTTGGGCTCGGTATTCAAACGCACTAACTTAGGAGTCGGAATGGGTTATTACATAGATAAAGCCGGATTGAAAGGCACACGCGTCGGCGGTGCCGAAATTTCCGAAAAACATGCGGGCTTTATCGTAAACAGAGGGGGCGGCACCGCCGCGGATTACATCAAACTGAAACGACTCGCTCACGACGTGGTCTACAGAAAATTCGGGATCTCGGCAGAGGACGAAATCGAAATTATAGGGAAATATGACTGAAAAAACAGAGGCGCCGAAGTCGTTGGGCGCCTTGGTGAAAAAGGAAATAGTAACTCAAAAAATTTCCGCAAGCTGTTGCAGAAGAGCTTTTTTATGCGCCGTTTGTCGCGGCAGCGGTACATTTTACATTAAATCCGCCGATTACGGAGTCACCGTTACAGGCGCAGACCACGAGCTGATACAAAAATGCGTAGCCATCGTAAAATCGATAACTGCCGTCGAACCCGAAGTCAAATTGCACTCTTACGCCAACAAGCTGGGTCCCGACGAATTGTTCGAATTCGATTTGAAACATTCGGACGGAGTCTACGACAAGCTGGTCGAAGCGGGTATCTTACCTCCTCCGTCCGTGCCTGACGCGCTGTGCCCCCCGTACGTCATCGAAAAAAGCTGTTGTAAAATCAGCTATTTGATGGGAGCTTTCGTGTCCTGCGGCACGCTGTCGGCTCCGAAAGAAGCAAGCGACGGCAAAAGCTCCGGCTATTACATGGGATTCAACTTTTCCTCGGAAGCGCAGGCGAAGTTCATGGCGGATCTGTTGAACGGCTATGACGCCAACGCAAAAGTAAGAAAGCGCGGCGAAAACTATTCGGCTTATATAAAAGACGCCGAAAAGATTTCGGATATGCTGACCCGTATGCACGCCGTCAGCGGTATGTTGGAACTGCAAAACATCATGCTGTACAGACTGTTGAAAAACAATTCCAACCGTTATTCGAACTGCGAAGCCGCAAACATTTCAAAGACCGTCAACGCCGCCGTAAAGCAGTTGGAGGCGATAGACAAATTAAAGCGCGCCGGCATTTTGGATTCTTTGGACGCGTCGTTACAAGACGTCGCCGCCGCCAGGCTGAATAACCCCGACGCCACGTTAAACGAACTGACCGAGATCATTCCCGGTCACCCCAACCGCGGCGCGGTAAACCACAGATTAAAACGGCTGTTAGATCTAAGCGAAGCCGTAAAGGATTAAATAATGGAAAACACCTCACCGGAAAACAAGACAACGCCTTTGACGGGTGATTTTATACATTTACACGTGCACACCGAATATTCGCTGTTGGACGGAGCGGCGCCGCTGAAAACGTTGGTAAAAACGGCAAAGGCATTGAATATGCCCGCGCTTGCCATGACCGATCACGGCAACATGTACGCCACGATAAAGTTCAATAATCTTTGCAAAGAAGCGGGTATCCGCCCTATCATCGGCTGTGAATTTTACGTCGCGGACGATATGCATTCACGCGAAGCCAAACCCGACGAAAGAAAATATTATCACTTGATTTTGCTGGCAAAAAATTATAACGGCTATAAAAACCTTGCTAAATTGAATTCTTATGCCTGGATAGACGGTTTTTACTACAAACCCAGGATCGATCTGAATTTACTGCGCCAACATTCTAAAGACCTGATTTGCCTGTCCGCATGTATCGCGGGCGCCGTTCCCCAACGTCTTTTGGCAGGCGACTATGACGGAGCCAAAGCTTACGCCGAAGAATTGAAGTCGATGTTCGACGACGGCGATTTTTATATAGAGGTACAAAACCACGGGCTGGAAGAAGAACTGCGCGTACTGCCGCAGCTGATCCGCCTTGCAAAGGAGATCGGCGTAAAATGCGTCGCTACAAACGACGTCCACTACATTTTAAAAGAGGACGCCGAGATGCACGACATCGTGCTGTGTATCGGCACGGCTTCGTTCCAGGACGAAACCAACAGAATGAAATGGCTGCCGAACGATTCCTTCTACCTGAAGACCAGAGAGGAAATGTTAAAGCTTTTCCCCGACTGTCCCGAAGCGGTGGACGTCCCTTACGAAATTGCCGAAAAATGCCTGTTTGAGTTACCGCCTAAGCATTATCAGGTACCCGATTATATATGTCCCGACAACCTGACTCCGCAGGAATACCTCAGAAAACTGACCTACGAAGGTTTGGAACGCCGCTACGGCACTATTACGGACGAGATCCGCGAACGCGCCGAAACCGAATTGGACGTCATTATTTCGATGGGCTTTCCCGACTATTATTTGATCGTATGGGACTTTATTTTCTGGGCAAAAGCTCATGACATCCCTATCGGCAAAGGCCGCGGTTCCGGCGTAGGCAGCATAGTCGCTTACGCCATAGGCATTACCGATATCGAACCGTTAAGGTATAACCTGATTTTCGAAAGGTTCCTGAACAAGGACCGCACTTCGATGCCCGACTTCGACATCGATATCTGCTACAACCGCCGCGGCGAAGTCATTCAGTACGTAAAAGAAAAGTACGGCGACAACCGTATTTCGCAGATAATCACCTTCGGTAAGATGAAGAAAAAGCAAGCCATAAAAGACGTTGCCAGAGTCTTCCGCTTGCCCTTTGCCGAAGTTACGAAGATGACCAAAGGCATAGGAAACTTCGGTGAAAACGACAAAAAAGTCCATATCCCCGATTTGATCGATCCCGACGGACCCTATCTGGTAAACGACCTGTACGAATTGTACAACACCGATCCGCAGGTCAAAAAAGTCATCGATATAGCCGCCAAGATAGAGGGCATGCCCAGAAATACGTCCATTCACGCGGCAGGCGTCGTTATTTACCGCTACCCCGCAATAGATACCATTCCTTTGGCAAAGAACGGCGACGAGATCACCACGCAATTCGATATGATCGAAGTCGAAGGTCTGGGATTGTTAAAGATGGACTTTTTGGCGCTGATGACGTTGACCGATATAAAAATGGCTCACGATTACGTGCTGAAAGCCACGGGGAAAAATATCGACTTTTCGGTAATAGGCTACGAAGACCCCGCCGTCTACGAATTGATAGCCGCCGGACAAACGGACGCCGTTTTCCAATTGGAAGGCGAGGGCATGAAACGCTTCCTGACAAAGTTGAAACCGACCTGTATGGAAGACATCATAGCCGGAATAGCTTTGTACCGCCCCGGTCCTTTGAAGGATATCGACAAGTTCCTTGCAAACCGCAGAAACCCCGAATCCATTCATTATCACACGCCCGAGTTAAAGCCTATCCTGGACGTTACCAGCGGTATCATCGTCTATCAGGAACAGGCAATGATGATCACACGCGCCCTTGCAGGTTACACGATGACGGACGCGGATAACTTCCGTTCGATAATCAGTAAGAAAAAGATCGAAAAGATCCCTATCGAGCGCGACAAGTTCATCAACGGCAAAAAGGACAAGGACGGCAACGTCCTGATCCCCGGTTGCGTAGCGAACGGTATCAGCGCCGACGTCGCCGAAACCATTTTTAAAGAAATGGAATCGTTCGCTTCCTACGCGTTCAACAAATCCCATGCCGCGGCATACGCGTATTTATGCTATGAAACGGCGTTCTATAAGCTGTATTACCCCACAGAATTTATGGCGGCGGTATTGAATAACCGCATCAACAAACCCGACGACACCAAAAAATACATGACGGTGTTGAAACTGATGAACATCCCCCTGCTGCCGCCCGACGTCAATAAATCGGAATCCTATTTCACTCCGGAATCGGGAGCCATCCGTTACGGCTTGGGCTGTATCAAAAACGTCGGTATCGCCGTAACTGACGAAATAGTAAAGGTCCGAGAGCGCGACGGGGAATTTACCGACCTGTACGATTTCATCAAACGCCTGTCTAATACCGGTGTGCAAGTCAACAAGAGAGTTATCGAAAGCCTGATCTACGGCGGAGCCTTCGACTGCTTCAAGATGACCCGCGCCACGCTTTTGGCAAACTACGAAAGGATGTTGAAAGAGATCGATTCGGAGCGCAAAGCAAAGTTGCAACGCGAAGCGACCGGTCAAATAGATATGTTCTCGCTGTTCGGCGGTCAGGAGCAATTTTTCGCAGCTAAACCCTTCGAATACGATTATATGCCGGAGCTGCGTCAGCGCGAAAAGCTGTTGAAAGAAAAGGAAATGACGGGAATGTACCTGACGGGGCATATCTTCGACGGCTACGAAAAGGAATTCGAGGCTTTTAATTTCAATACTTCCATGATCCCGAAATTTTCCGAAGATTCCGACGAAGAAGACGGCATGGTAGAAGACGAACAGGAAGTTTCCCCTTTGACCGACGGTATGGACGTCAAAACGGGCGGCATTATCACGAAAATCACTCTGAAACGCACCAAAGACGGCAAGGAAATGGCAGTCATCGAGTTGGAAGACCTATACGACAATATCGAATGTATAATGTTATCCAGGGCGTTGGTCACGGGCAAAAAGTATTTGGAACAGGATTCGTTCGTAAAGATCCACGGCAGACTGTCGCTAAGGGAAAACGAATGTAAGATCTACGTTTCGGATCTGAAACCGTGGGAGTTGAAAGAATCGGAGCCTAAACCGCAAATCGACGCCAGAGTGTTGTATTTCAATCTGCGCGAACAGGATATATCCAACCGCGATAAGTTGGAACGCATCAACGACGTCCTTTCCGCGCATCCCGGCGAAAACGTCGTCAAATTCCAACACGCCGGAAAGTTGTACGCCCACGGCACCAAGGTAGGTAACCTTGACGCCGTCGCAAAAGAATTAAAGGGGATCTTAGGACCCGAAAACGTCAAAATAAAATAATATTAAAAATATTAGTATTCGTTACAAAAAGGCTGTCGTTCGTCGCGACAGCCTTTTTCGATCTAAAATTAATATATCTTTTTTGTTTCTTTCGCGCGTCTGTCAGCCGCCCTGCTTTATCTTTTTATCCAAAACGTGGCGGTTTGCAAGCTCTTCGAAAACGTCTTTCGGCAGAATATCCATTTCCACCATCATGACCAAAGCGTGATAGTACAAATCGGCAAGTTCGTATATTGCCGCCTGTCGGTTGCCGGCTTTGCCCTCGATAATGACTTCGGTACATTCCTCGCCCACCTTCTTCAGTATCTTGTCGATACCGCGGTTAAAAAGATAGGTGGTGTAACTGCCATCTTTCGGATTCGTCTTTCTGCCCTTTATCAGTTCGTACAAACCCTCTATCGAAAAGGGTTTCATATCATTTCCGACAAACAGATCGCGATAGAAACAGGATTCGTTGCCGGTATGGCAGGCAGGTCCGTCCTTTTTGACCTCGGCGACTATGGCGTCGCCGTCGCAATCCAGCCTCAGCTCCACTACGTGTTGCAGGTTGCCGCTGGTCGCGCCCTTTGTCCACAGCTCCTGCCTGGAACGCGAATAAAAGGTCGCCAAGCCCGTTTCCATCGTCTTTATCAGGCTCTCGCGATTCATATATGCCAACATCAGCACCTGCTTTGTGTAGTAATCTTGCACCACGCAAGGAACCAAACCTTTTTCGTCGAATTTTACGTTAGAAATGTCGATACTTTCCATGATCCGCTCCGTTTTATTTTATGATTTTTATTATATTCTAATTGTTTTACGACTGTATTTTTACTATAACCTGACGGAAATTCCCTCCGCTTTCAAAGCCTTCTTTACGTCCGCGATCGGGACTTCGCCGCTGTGGAAAATGCCTGCCGCAAGTCCGGCGTCTACCCTGGGAAGAGTTTTGAACAACTCGATGAAATCCTCCGTCTTGCCGGCGCCGCCGGATGCTATGACGGGAATGTCCACGACGTCGGCTATAGCCGCCAACATCTCCAGGTCGAAGCCACCGCGAACGCCGTCGGTATCGATACTGTTTAAGACCAATTCGCCCGCGCCCGCAAGGTAACCGCGCCTTGCCCATTCGATGGCGTCGATTCCCGTATTCTCCCTGCCGCCTTTGGCAAATACCGTAAATTTGCCGTCGACGCGTTTTACGTCCATCGACAATACCACGCACTGGTTGCCGTATTTTTTTGCCGCCGTGCCTATCAGCGAAGGGTCGCGAATGGCGCCCGAATTGACGGACACTTTGTCGGCGCCGCTTTTTAACACTCGGTCAAAGTCGTCGACGGTATTTATGCCGCCGCCGACTGTCAACGGTATGAATATCTCCGAAGCCACTCTTTCCAAAACGTCTATGAACAGCTTTCTGCCGTCGCTGGAAGCGGTAATATCGTAAAAGACCAATTCGTCGGCACCCTCCGCGTTGTATCTCCGCCCCAAAGTTACGGGATCGTCAACGTCGCGGATACCTATGAAATTTTTACCTTTTACGACCCTGCCGTCCCTGACGTCCAAACAAGGTATTATACGCTTAGTTATCATTTTTTATCTCCCAATCTGACTGCTTCGGATACCGAAAACGCCTTTTCGTAGATTGCCTTTCCTATTATCACGCCGTAAACGCCTGTGGGTAAAAGCTCCTTTACGTTTTGCAAAGATCCTATGCCGCCGGAAGCGATTATCTCCGAATCCTTATTCCGCGACAGTCTGCCGTACAATTCCGTATCCAAACCTTTCATTACGCCGTCGCGCGAAATGTCGGTATAAATAATACGTTTTACGCCTTCCCCGGACAGCCTTTTTACGAACTCCTCGCCGTCCAACGCGCTGCCGCGTTCCCAACCGGAAACGCGAACGATCCCGTTCAATACGTCTACGCCTACCGCTACGCGGTTCCCCCACTCCTTTAACGCTTCCTTTAAAAACGAGGGGTTTTCTACCGCCGCCGTTCCTAATATGATTCGGGACACGCCGAGGTTCAGGTAGCTTTCCGCGCGGCGCATATCTCTGATACCGCCGCCTATTTCGGTATCGCCGCCCATAGCTGCCAACCTTTTCACAACTTCGAAATTGGTGGACTTTCCGCTGCGCGCGCCGTCCAGATCGACTATGTGCAAATGCTCGGCACCCTCCGCAATGAATCCGGCGTAAACTGACTCCGGGTCGTCGGAGTAGACTTTTTTAGTGTCGAACGCTCCTTTTGTCAGGCGCACGGCGGCGCCGTCCATAATGTCTATCGCGGGAAATATTTCCATCACAGTTCCTCGAAAGCTTTCAAAATTTTCAATCCGACCGCGCCGGATTTTTCGGGGTGGAATTGCACTCCGAAGACGTTACCGTTCCAAGTCACGCCGGAAACGTTTACTCCGTATTCCGAATATGCCGCCGTGTATTCGCCTTTCGGCACATAATAGGAATGTACGTAATAAACGTAATCGCCGTCCGAATTGTACTTCAGGATCGGGCAATCCTTGACGAATTTCAGCGCGTTCCAACCCATTGCCGGCACTTTCAAGCCTTTAACGACTTCTGCCAGCGGCTGTACCTTCCCGGGGATAAGTCCCAATCCCGCGTGTTCGCCGTATTCGTAACTGACGTCGCTGAGGAGCTGCATTCCGAGGCAAATGCCCAACAGCGGCTTTCCCGAACGCGCTTCCGAAATGACAAAATCCGTCAATCCCCTTTCGTCCAGGTTGCGCTTCGCGTCGCCGAACGCTCCGACGCCCGGCAGAATGATCTTGTCCGCCGCGGCGATCTTATCCCTGTCGCCCGTCACGGTCGCGGCAATACCCAAAGCCTTTAACGAAGCTTTTAAACTGAACAAATTTCCTACGCCGTAATCGACTATCGCTATCATAAGACCCCCTTTGTGGAAGGTACCGCGTCGGAATAGACGGGGTCCAACGAAACCGCCTGTCTGACGGCTCTGCCCAATCCTTTAAACAAAGCCTCTACCGTGTGGTGGGTGTTGCTGCCGGAAATCTTTTTTACATGTACGGTCATTGCCGCCGAACGCGTCAACGCCGTCAAAAATTCCTCTACCAATTCGGTATCGAATATGCCTACTCTTGCCGAAGTTTCCTCGCCGTCGTCGTTCAGCCTGGAGGCTTTTAAAGGTAAGTCGTAACTAAGATACGACCTGCCCGAAAAATCGATCGCCACCATGACCAAAGCTTCGTCCATAGGCATGATACATTCGCCGTAGCGCATTATGCCGCGCTTGTCGCCAAGCGCCGCCTTGAATGCCTCACCCAAAGCTATGCCTATATCTTCGGCGCTGTGGTGGAAATCGACGTCGGTATCGCCTTTTACCTTCAGTTCCGCGCCTATTTTGGCAAAGCCGAAAAACAGGTTCAGCATATGATTGAAAAATCCCGAACCCGAATCGATTTTGGCTTCGGTAAAGGAATCCAGATTTATCTTTAATTGTATATCGGTTTCCTTCGTAGTCCTGTTAATTTCGGAAATTCTCATATACGGGCTCCTGAAATAATATTTTTGAGTTCCTGAATAAAGGTTTTCATCTGTTCCATACTGCCTATCGTCACGCGTATGTATTCGGAAAGACCGGGAGTGGAAAAGTGTCTGACCAAAACTCCGCGGCGCATTAATTCGGCTTTTAATTCGCCGCCGTCCATAGTCGGACATTTCATCAAAAGGAAGTTTGCGCGCGAATCGATGACCGTCATTCCTAACGCTTTTGCCGCCTGCTCCGTGTATTCTCTGGCGCCGATGACCGCCGCGGTACATTTACGGAAATACTCCTCGTCCTGTATCGCGCCTATCGCCGCGGCCTCTGCCGCGCGCCCCAAATTATAGGGATTAAAGGAGTATTTGACAAGTTTCAATTCGGATACGATTTCCTTTGCGGCTATCGCAAAACCTATTCTGCCGCCTGCCAGCGAACGCGACTTCGACAGCGTTCTGACGATTATCAGGTTATCGTATTCTTTCAACAGCGGTAACGCCGACTCCGCGCCGAAATCGACGTAAGCCTCGTCGACTACGACCAAGCGCGGTTTTTTCAACATCTCCGCTATCTGCCCTATCGGCATAAAGGTGCCCGTCTGCGCGTTGGGGTTAGCGAAGATAACGTTGTCGTCACAATTTATAAACGCCGCTTCGTCGATATAATAATCGCTTTTCAGCGGGAAAGTTTTCTTCTCCGCGCCTACCAGCGCCGAAAACACGGGATAGAAGCCGTAGCTGATCTCCGGGGCGACGAACGGGTGAGTTTCGTCGGCATAAGCCATATAGATAAACGCCAAAGCTTCGTCGGAGCCGTTGGTCACCAATACGTTTTCTGGGCTGACTCCGTAGCGATCCGCGATGACCTTACATAGCGCGGTGTTTTCGGGATCGTTGTACAGATTCAGCCGATCGAAAGCCGCCGTATACAGTTTCCTTGCCGTTTCGGACGGCGGAAAAGGACTTTCGTTGGTATTCAGTTTGATATAGCCGCCCTGCGGCTGTTCGCCGGGGACGTAGGGTTCGAAACCCTTATATTTATCCAACAAGAATTTTGTCATACGCTAGTCGTTACTTTCAAAACGCGCCTTTACCGATTCGGCGTGGGCGTTCAGCCCTTCGGATTCGGCAAAAGCCGCTATATCCCTATAATAATTTTCCAAAGCCTCTCTGCTCATTTTTATGAACTGAGTTTTTTTGATAAAGTCGTCGACTCCCAGGGGCGAAGAAAAACGCGCCGTGCCGCCCGTAGGCAAAGTATGGTTCGTTCCTGCCATATAATCGCCCGTCGCCTCCGGAGTGTAGTGGCCAAGGAATACCGATCCGGCGTTTTTGATTTGTTCCAACAGCTTTTCGGGTCGGGCAACGGCAAGTTCCAAATGCTCCGGAGCTATGCGGTCGGACAGCTCTGCCGCCTGCATTATCGATTCGGTAATGATGATCTTTCCGTTGTTCTTTATGCTTTCCGCCGCGATTTCGCGCCTGGGCAGTTTTTCCAAACGCTTTTCCACGGCGGCGGAAACGGCTGTAGCCAGCGCTTCCGAATCGGTGATCATGATCGCCGAAGCCAATTTGTCGTGTTCCGCCTGGGACAGAAGATCTGCCGCCAACCAATCGGCGTTCGCCGTTTCGTCGGCTATTACCAAAATTTCGCTGGGTCCGGCTATCATGTCTATGCCGCAGATACCTTGCACCAACTTCTTTGCCGTAGCTACGTAAACGTTGCCGGGTCCGACTATTTTATCGACTTTCGGAATGCTTTCGGTCCCGTAAGCCATGGCGGCGATAGCCTGCGCTCCGCCGACCTTATAAACTTTATCCGCTCCTGCCACTTTTGCCGCCGCCAAAATTCCGTCGGGGATCCGCCCGTCCTTTGACGGAGGAGTGCAGATGATTATATTTTGTACGCCCGCAAGTTTTGCCGGCACGCAGTTCATCAGCACGCTGGAAGGATACCTCGCCGTGCCGCCGGGAACGTACAAGCCCGCGCTCTGTACGGGGATAAAGCGCTCTCCGACCGTGATCCCGTCGTAATTCATGCTGAAATCGCTTCTGATCTGCGCCCTGTGAAAGCGTTCGATATTGGCTGCCGCTCTTTTCAAAATGCCAATGTATTCCGCGCCTACGGCGGCTACCGCGGCGTCGATTTCCTCCGCCGTCACCGCAAAATCGTCGATTTGCACTCCGTCAAAGCGCAGCTCGTATTCCCTCAATGCGGCGTCCCCTCTTTCGGAAACGTCGTTCAGCACTTTTTTTACGGATTCTTCGACGGAAACGTAAGCTACGTCCCTTTGCGAAACGATCTGTTCCGGCGTAATATCTGTCGCTTTAATTATTTTCATTTATCAGTTCCCCCAATAAAGAGGTTATTTTATCTATTTCGTCGCGTTTAAAACGGTATGAAGCTTTGTTCGCGATCAGCCTTGCCGAAATATCGGCTATGACCGTGACTACCCCCATGTCGTTTTCCTTTAACGTGGTACCCGTTTCCACCAAATCGACTATGACGTCCGACATGTTCATCAGCGGCGCCAACTCTATCGAACCGTTCAGTTTAATGACCTCTATTCCCCTGCCCAGCGAAGAATAGTAGCTCTTTGCGGTGTTTACGAATTTCGTCGCCACCCTCAGCTTCGATCCCGGTCTGTCTACATAACCGTTCTCGGCGCATACGCACATACGGCATTTGCCCATCTTCAGATCCAACAATTCGTATACGTCGGGCGTGTTTTCGGTGATTATGTCCTTTCCCGCAACGCCTATATCGGCTACGCCGCGTTCCACGTATACGGGAACGTCCCACGGCTTTACCAGAAAGTATCTGAC
>DVNF01000088.1 GCA_018714575.1 Candidatus Stercoripulliclostridium merdigallinarum | reverse complement strand
ATAATTACTATATCGGGAGCCTCGAAGTCGGTTTCGCTGACTATAATATCCATTATTTGAGCGGCGTCTTCCAGGCTGACTTCATCGTCCATTACTACTACGTTGACGTTTTCGGTGGACATAGTCACGACGCAATCCTGAAAACCTTTGGACTTGATCAGTCCTTCCAATACCAATTCGGTTTCCATGGCGCCGGTGATTTGCAATTTTTGCTCCTCGGCGGAGGCAATCGCCGTTTCGGTGGACGAAGCCGAAGCTATGATTTCATCCAAATACTCCAACTCTTGCGCTCTGGTTTCCTCTCGGTCCGTGCGGTAAGTGGAAAAGAAGGTTTCGGTAGTGGTGTTGTTCTGATCGCCGATTCCCGCTTCCAAGCCTTCCTGTTCTTGTACGTTCAGGAAG
Source organism: Candidatus Stercoripulliclostridium merdigallinarum (assembly GCA_018714575.1). Taxonomy (GTDB): domain Bacteria; phylum Bacillota; class Clostridia; order Christensenellales; family DTU072; genus Stercoripulliclostridium_A; species Stercoripulliclostridium_A merdigallinarum. Next base: position 3,258 of record DVNF01000088.1, on the reverse strand, counting down.
TAGTTCAGGCACCCCGTAGCCACCAACAAAGCGACCATGCAAGCTACTACAATGATTTTCTTTTTGTTGGCTTTGATGCTGTTTCCCAGTTTTTTTAGTTTATTTTTCATACTGCTCTCCTTGATAGTATTTGTATCGAATTTGATTTGATCCCAAGTACCGTTGCCACCGCTTCGCGCAGTCTTAACTGTACCTTTACGTCTTTAGCTCCGTCGGCAACCACCAAAACGCCTACAATTTCCGGCATCTTTTCGCCCAATATCACGGCTTCCGAGCCCTGCATTACCGGTTCCGTCGTGGTCGTTACCGTAGTCGTTTCCGTGCCCGACGCGTTTGTCGTTGTGGAGTGTGTATCCGTTTCGGTGGCAGTGATTTTATTAGGCGTAGTCGCGTAAGTGATCATTACGTTTACTTCGCCCGCGCCGTCGATCTCGGAAAGAATTTCCTCCAACCTTTCCTCCAAACCCGTTTCTTCCGTTACTTCCTTTGCTCCTACCGAGCTTACGATAGAGTATATTATTACTACTATGGCAATTATGACCAGAGCCAAAATTATTTCAAAGTTTTTTATCCCCTTCAGCTTTACCCATAATTCCTTTAACTTATTCATATCATGCTCCGACTACGATAACCATATTCTGCGGAAGCGAAAAATATGCTTCGGCTTTAATTTTAACGGCGGTCTCCGCCTCTTCAAAGGTCATATCGCGCGTAAAAGTATCCGGATACAGCGTGACGACTACGCAAACGGCTTCTCCCGCAGCTTCGCCCGATCCCGAATGAACGTTGACTACGGTCTTTCCCAAGCCCTCTTTTTTCAAGCTGTCGGAAAATATTTTTGTACGCCCTTCCAGATAGCTTCTGTCAATTTCCTGTAAATATTCGTTATATTGCGTTTGCTCCGCCGGGTCGAAGTCAAGCTCGCCCCCGAACAAAGCCGGTATCGGCGCGATCAACGCAGCGAAAACTATCAAAGCAGCAATGCCTTTGACAAACTTTTTAGTTCCTCCGTCGGCGATAATTATATCCGCCAAAGTCCCCACGGCAATAGCCGATGTTACGCTCATTACCCACCCTGAAATACTCATACTACTCCGGTATTAAAAGCTCCTATCACCAATAACAGCATGACGAACACCAAAAAAGCCGTGCCGGCAACGGCTGCGATCAACAGGTTCAGGCACCCTGCCGCGCCGTAAACCATTTCCGAAATTTTAGGATCGCCTACCGGTTCGATTATGCCTGCAGTCAATTTCAGCACCAACGAAAACAAAACCAACTTGACTAGCGGAGCGGCGGCGATCGCCACCAACATGATAAACACACCTAATCCGAAAGCGTTTTTTATCAGAACGCCGCCTGCCATTACTATATCGAACCCTTCCGAAATATAGCCTCCCAGTATAGGAATATATCCGGAAACGGCGAATTTGGCGCTTTTTACCGTAATAGTATCTATACCTGCTCCGACCAATCCTTGTATAGAAGCCAAAGTAGTTACTAAACCGAACATTCCCCCCAAAACCCAACTGCCTATCGATTTTACCGCTTTCGTCAGCTTGCCCAATTTGACGTTATCGCTTAAATTGCCTATTATGGTAAATACCAACGCGGCGAAAAACAACGGTATTATCAACGCATTGATAACGCTAATGACGACACCGCCTATCAACAGAGTAAACGGCGCCAATATTTCGGCTCCGCCGACTCCGCCCAACGCCGTCAGCAGCGTTATAAACACGGGCGAAACGTACTGCACCAAAGTATTCAGATCGTTTACCGCCGAAACGGTAGTTTTGACCAATGCCGTAAACATAACCGTAACTGCGGCGACGGCGCCCGAATAAATGGCAAAATAAACTATGGTTTTTGTCGATTGCCGCTTAAAACCCGAAGTCAGCGCGTCTGACATGCCCCCCAAAACCGACAGTACCACAATTATGGAAACGCCTGCGATGACTTCGAAGACGTTGTTTTTAATCGAAGAGGTGAAATATGTGAAAATATCGGTGATTTTAAAGTTTTCGCCGTTAGTAACGTCTTTTATAAATTCTTTTAAAGACCCTAAACCGCTTTGCGTAGAAAAATATTCGTCCAGGTCGTCGGATACCAGAGTGCCGACTCCTTTATCTATTTCGTCCTTAAGTTGGTTTAAAATCTCCTCGACTTTTTCCTCGTCCGTCGCGCCTTCGGCGCGTTCAAATCCGCCGTAGATGCTGAAAATTACCGCCGCTAATAAAATCAGCAACGATATTACAATAAGTTTCCTATAGTTGAAATCATGCCGGTAATAACCGGGAGCGCCAAGACGGCGATACATATTTTTCCTCCGAACTCAATTTTTTTCGCGATCGATTGCGACCCGTAATCTTCGGCAATACCGGCGGAAAACTCAGTCAAATAGCCTATTCCGATAATTTTAACTATGGTTTTGACCAAAGCGTCGTCGATTTCTGCTATTAACGTCAGCTCCTTAAAGCTTTGAACGATATAGGTAAATTCGTCTAACAGCGAATATACAATCGCAAGTCCCGTAACTATTCCCGCTACCGCGGCAAGAGATGGTTTTATTTCGCGCAGAACTCCCACCGCCAATAAACCGACGAAAGCTATCGCGATGACCTTTACTATCGTCATCAATACAAATTAAACAGCGATTGAATGCTGTCGAACAGCCCTCCTATCATATCGATCACCATTACCAACACTATTATCAGCGCCGTCAAAGTGACGAAAGTCGTCAATTCTCGTTTGTCGCTTTTTTCCAGGATACTGTTAATGACGGCGGCTAAAAGTCCGATGCCTGCAATTTTAAATATCGTTTCCAATCCGGTCATATCAACAGCACCACTAATCCTATTCCCAATAAAAACGTCAATTTTTTGATCAACTCCCCTTTTTGTTTCAAGTCCTTGTCCGATTGCCGTTTCAGCTCCTCCGCCGTCGACAGCGAATAGGCGAACAACGCGTCCTTCGAATAATAATCGCACTCCGTCAAGCCTTTGAAAAAAGCCGAAATTTCCTCGTTTGCCTTAGGTTTTAGCTTGTCCGCCGCACAAATCGGCGGCTTTCCTTCTTTCAACGCAGTCAACGCTCCCTCCAGAATCTTTCCGAACTCCGATCCGGATCGATAATCTTTTATCAACTGCTCCGCGTCGGTTTTCAGAAACTCCGTTTCACGCTTTGCATAGCGAATAAACGCTAAATAATCGTTTATTATCGCAGATCGCGTTTTAAAATACGCCTCTACCGCAACTC
>DVNF01000087.1 GCA_018714575.1 Candidatus Stercoripulliclostridium merdigallinarum | reverse complement strand
GATTTAGTATAATAGCAAAGCAATCGAAATGCGGGAGTGACTCAGTGGTAGAGTGTCACCTTGCCAAGGTGAAAGTCGCGGGTCCGAATCCCGTCTCCCGCTCCACACAAAAGGACAGCTTTAAAGGCTGTCCTTTTTAAAAATTTTATGCCGTATAATCGGCGTTACTTAAAATCTAATTCTTAACGCTATTTATTCTTTTTTTCGGGTTCTGAAACGTGATATAGCTTTGCGATACCGGCTTCGCTGGTTTCGCGGTAGCTTTTGTTCAGATCCTTTCCTGTTTCGTACATGACTTCGATTATCGTGTCCAACGACACAGTCCTGGTGGCGAACAGAAAATCGGCAAGGCTGAGGGAATTCAATGCACGCATCGCCGCTACCGCGTTACGCTCGATACAGGGGATCTGTACCAATCCCGCTACCGGGTCGCAAGTCAGTCCCAAATGATGCTCGATCGAAATTTCCGTGGCATACTCGATCTGATCCAAACCGAGTTCGAATATTTCCGCCAGCCCGCCCGCAGCCATGGCGCAGGCACTGCCTATTTCGGCTTGACAGCCGCATTCCGCGCCGCTGATGGAAGCGTTTTGCTTTATCAAATTTCCGATCAATCCCGCTACCGCCAGCCCGCGTATTATGGCGTCACGCGAAACGTTTCGGGTCTTTTGTACGTAATAAAACGTAGCCGGCAGTACGCCGCTGGAACCGCAAGTGGGCGCCGTCACTATGTTGCCGCCTGCGGCATTTTCCTCCGCTACCGCAAAAGCGTAAGAACATACTAACCTGTTTTCGCGCGTTTCGGGACTTTCGTCCAAATGACGTTGCATATACAGGTATTTGGCTTTTCTGACTACGTTCAGACCGCCCGGCAACACGCCTTCGGCGGAAAGTCCGCGCTTTATCGCGTATACCATGGAATCCCAAATGTACTCCAAATACTCCTTTATATCGGGCTCTGTTTGGAATACGTAGTCGCTGATCCTGATATCGTTTTTCAGGCAATAGTCTTTTATATCGGCAAAATGGTTCATGGAATATACTTCGGGAGAGGCGATCTCGGGTTCGCCCTCGATGATATACGCGCCGCCGCCGGGGCTGTAAGCGCGCCTGACCTCTACGGTACTTCCGTCGTCATTCAATACTACTACGTCCAAGGTGTTGGGGTGTTTAATATTAGTTTCGGTCATGTTGAATTCGATTTCGGTATCTTCGCCCAGCACTTTTTTTATAACGGTGTCCGTTCCGTGACCTTTTCCGGTGTGCGCCAAAGAACCGTACAGAATGACTTTGAACTTTTTATCAGGATATTTTTTGCGGAAGAACGTGGCGATCTTCTGCGGCGCCATGGTGTGCGAGGAAGAAGGTCCGCATCCTACTTGAAATAGCTCCTTTAGCGTTTTCATGTTACGCCTCCCGATAATTGATCTGATAAAATAATTATATCAAACGCCTGTCCGACCCGCAACTAAAAACTCCATTTCCGATAGGAAAGGAGATACGGGTCGCTATTGTCACTATTGTCGCTATATATAATATTGACGCCATATTCGTCATAGCATTATCATATGTATAGGGGTACAGATGAAAAAGTCGATAAAAATCGCCTTAGTAATATTTATAGTATTGATTTTTGTTGCCGTGATAGTACTCGGAGGTTTGGTAATGGCGGAACTTTTTAAAAAACGCGATATTAGCGGCACGCCTTTTGAAAGCCGATACGTTTTGGATGAAAGCGGCAACTTTATTGCGAATATTCCTTTTGAACGTTACCTGTACACTCCCGAATACCCGTCGGACGAAAAGATATTCGATATACGCGATTACGGGGCGTCGACAGCCGCCGATTTTATTGGGACCTGCCTGTCTACGGACTGTACTTAAATCATGCCGAAGGAGTCGGCGTAGAAAATTTTAACGTCATTCCGAGACCGGACGAAACGCGCCCGTTTTAGCTATCTTTTAATCTATTCGTATTTTTAAAATTGCCATTGTTAGCGCCTTCGGGCAACCGGACAGGACCTTTTTTGCATTGACATATATGCTATAGTTATAGTATAGTTATAGCTGTTGAAATATATATATATTTCAGACCGATGTCAATCGGTTTAAACCGATATTAACCGATACAAATTCAAATTTCGGAGCCGAATGAAAAACTTTGCGCACAAGCTTGTAGAGGCGTTGATTGCCGTTTTGCCGATTACCGTATTGGTAGTCGTGTTAAATTATGCCGTCAAACCCATGCCTACCGTAAACCTCGGTGCGTTTTTGACGGGGTTCGTGTTGCTGATAGTCGGCGAAGCGTTGTATTCGCTGGGTTCGCAGATCTCGTTGGAGCCTATAGGCGAAGCCATCGGCGCAAAGGTCACCGCCACGAAAAAGATACCTCTTATATTGGCTGTGACTTTGGTGGTAGGTATAATTGTAACTGTTGCGGAACCCGATTTAACGGTTTTGGCGACCCAAATCAGCTCTATTCCCAATTCTGTTTTAATATGGTCTGTTGCGGCGGGAGTCGGCGTTTTCATGCTGATCGCCGTTTTAAGAATGCTTTTAAAGGTGCCGCTGAATATCCTGTTGTTGGGACTGTACGCGGTTGTATTTATATTGGCGGCGTTTTCGGAAGCCGATTTTGTACCGCTGTCGTTCGATTCGGGCGGCGTGACGACGGGACCGATCACGGTGCCGTTCATATTGGCGTTGGGCGCCGGTATATCCACCGTCGTAGGCGGCAGTAAATCGCAAGAAGACAGCTTCGGTATGGTGGGTATTTGTTCCGTAGGACCCATTCTGGCGGTGCTGATATTGGGATTGGTTTATAATGCGAACGCCGAAACGACGGTGACTCCGATAACCGATTTCAATAACTTCGGCGAGGTTTTAAAATATTTCGGGGAGGCTTTGCCTACTTATTTAAAGGAAGTCGGCATAGCTTTGTTGCCGATATACGCGTTCTTTGCGATATTCCAATTGGTTTTGATAAAATTCCCCGTAAAACGGTTACTCAGGATCGGCGTCGGCGCGATATACACTTATTTCGGCTTGACGTTGTTCCTGTTGGGTGCGAACGAAGGGTTTATGCCTGCGGGAACATATATAGGGGAGCTGTTCGGCGGCGATTTGAAATGGGCGTTGATACCGCTGGGCGCGGTCATAGGCTCGGTTTTGGTGCTTGCCGAACCTGCGGTGCACGTGCTGATAAAACAGGTGGAGGACGTCACGGGCGGATCGGTAAAAAGAAAGAATATGCTGATAGCTTTGGTCATCGCAATGGCTGCGGCGGTTGCGCTAAGCATGACCAGAGTAGTGACCGGCATTTCGATTTGGTATATTATTTTACCCGTCTATGCGATAGCGTTGGCGTTGTCGTTCTTCGTGCCGAAGATGTTTACGGCGATAGCTTTCGATTCGGGCGGCGTGGCTTCGGGACCGATGACGGCTACCTTCCTGTTGCCGTTTGCAATGGGCGCTTCGGAAGCCGTAGGCGGCAATATCATAACCGACGCATTCGGAACGATTGCTTTCGTGGCGATGACGCCTTTGGTGGCGATACAGGTCATGGGCGCTGTGTATAAGCTGAAAAAGCATATCGGCAGCAGAGCGGCTACTTCCGCCGGCTATCGCGAAATGCTGGCTACGGAAGGGGATCTGATTGATTTGGAGGCAGAATGAAGTTAGAGCTGTTATTTGTTATCGTCGATAAATCAAAGACCAGAAAAGCGACGGAGACGTTATTGGAAAGCGGAGCGAACGCATTGAACGTGATGCCCGGAGCGGGTACCGCACCGACTGCAATGGGCGATGTCTTCGGCGGCGACAGCGCTAAAAGCGTTATTACCGCGACAATTGACGCCAGATATATGCCGTCGCTGCGGCTCAAGCTGCATGAAAAATTGGGAATTGGTACAAAGTCCGTGGGCGTAGCTTTTACCGTGCCCGTTTGTACGGTTGCCGGAAAGGCTACTTTAAGGATATTGGCAGGAGAAAGTGCGGAGGAAGTAAAATGAAGTACAAATTGATAGTCACTATCGTAAACAGCGGCTATTCTACAACCGTGATGGACGCGGCAAGGGAAGCCGGAGCTACCGGGGGCACGGTAATTCATTCGTCCGGGGCCGGAGCGCACAAGGCAGAAAAGCTGTTCGGTATAGCCGTTTCGCCCGAAAAAGAAACTATTTTGATTCTATCCGCAGAAAGCGACACGGAAAACATAATGCGTGCTATAATAAAGAAAGCGGGCTTGAACACTCTGGGGGCGGGGTTGGTATTTTCGTTGAATGCCGACAACGTCATGGGAGTAGCTTTCGGAATAAACGATTCCGAAAAAGAGGAGGGCAAAGAATGATAGGATATATCGTCGGAGCGGCTTTTTTGGCATTGGCGGCGGCATGTATAATATGGGGCGCTTTCGTCATAAGAAAGCTGGTTCGTTTAAACGGCAGATTTAAACACGCAATAGTGTTGATCCCGCTGTACAAAAAGTATAAGTGGCAATGGGTGATGCCGATTTTGATGGGCGGATGCCTGATCGCCGATATAGTCTATCTGTCTATTGCCGAGGGCGCGTCCGATTATATGGTCGGAGCAGCTTTGTTGGTCATTATCGTCATGATGTCCGTAATAATGGCGATGATGATGTTGACGAAGTGCGCCGTATTGGATTCCGGTATAGTCGTACCTTACCGCTTTATCGAATGGACGGAGCTGTACGATTATAAAATAGAGGATTCCACGATATTTTTTATGGGCGACGCAAACGGTTTCGATACCTTAGGCGCGGCTACTACAAAGCTGACTTTCGACGTCGCAAACGCCGAAAAGTTGCAATTCATTTTGGAAAAACATAAGAACCGTTAACATTGCCGACGTTTTGTCGGGAGGAGGACAACATGCCGGAAAATAATCTGAATACCGAAGTAAACGAAGAAAAGAAACAGCTGACTGCCGAAGTCGCGGCGACCGCCGCAGACACCGCCTCAGATACCGTCGCAGATACCGTCGCAGATACCGCCGCGTTGCCGCACGATAAGGCCGCGACGGATAAGCGCGCGGCTGTAAAAGAAGCCGTCTTTAAATATGTAGCCATGGCGCTGCTGATCGGCAGTTTTATCTATTTTACCGTATACGGATTTTTGTCGAACCCGTTTTTGGAATCGGGGACAGCTTCCGAAATAGGTTTGAAGTATCCGACGGCTTTTAAGTTTTGGGGCTTTACGACTTCTTTGGCGTTGACGGTGAATCTGGTCTATACATATACGCACAAAGGCTTTAAATACCGTCAGGTAAAAATCGCGGGCTATGTATTGATGGGACTGGGCGTAGCTTGCCTGATGACCTGCGTACATATTCCTTCTACCAGAGTGCCGGGAATACAAATGTACGCGCATTGGGCGACGGCGCTGTTGTTCGCGTTGTTCTTTGCGGCGGCAATAATCATTCACTTGGCTTTTCCCGATAAACCCAATAAAAAATACAAGATCGCTTTGATGTGCTTCGGCGGATTGTTGTTGGCGATAGTAATAGCTTTGCTGGCGGCAGGGAAAAACGGCTTTATAGAATCGCTGCCTATGTGGATGGCGTATGTCATCGTCTTTTTGGATAACTTCACTCCGGCATTAGAGGATAAATAAAATGAAAACGATCATCGATTCCGAATGGACAGTTAAAACAGGGCAGTTGCAAGCAGTCGCCAAAGCTCCGTTTACCGATTATTCGGCGCTGTTAAACGCAAACCTCATACCCGATCCCTTTATCGGTGACAACGAAAAGAAGTCGCTTTGGATTTCGGAAACGGATACCGTTTGCAGTACGCGTTTCGATTACGACGGCGAAACCAAGGGCGCGTACTTGGTGTTGGAAGCGGTGGATACCGTATTTACCGCAACATTGAACGGCACGCCGATCGGCGGCGGAGCCAACGCCTTTATTGACCACAGGTTTCCCGTAGAGGGCGTGTTGAAACGCGGAGAAAACCTTCTGGAATTGGTCATCGCCGCGCCTAAAGTCGCGGCGCGGGCGGAAATGAAAAGGATAAATTCGGGCGCTACCGCGGGAGTTACGGAGATAACTTTCCTAAGGAAACCGCAATATCAATTCGGTTGGGATTGGGGTCCCGAAATTCCTGTTTCGGGAATCTACGGTTCGGTTTATATAGATACGGACGAAGTTCGGATAACCGATATGAAAGTCGATACCGTCTTTGATAATTCCGCCGTTACGTTACATGTATCCGCCGAGTTTACGGGCGCCGCGGACGGATATATTTTGTCCGTTACCGCCCCTGACGGCACGGTCGTGGACAAAAGGGGAATTGCAGGTTCCGACAATAAAGTTGACAGGGACTTTTTGATCGACAACCCGATGATCTGGGAAACTGCCGATATATCCGGCGGCAAAAAGCAACCGCTGTATACCGTAAAACTATGCTTGACGAAAGGAAAGGACAACTATGTCGCAACAAAGCGCATAGGTATCAGAAAGCTTAGGCTGATCAGGGATAAACTTCCCGACGGCAGCGACTTCTGTTTTGAATTAAACGGCAGGCGCATATTCGCCAAGGGCGCGAATTGGATCCCTGCCGACGCGATGCCCGACAGAATAGACGAAGAAGTCTTCCGCTACCATTTGCAAGCCGCCGTCAACGCAGGTTTTAACATGGTGCGCGTTTGGGGCGGAGGCTTTTACGAACACGACAAATTTTACGATATCTGCGACGAGTTGGGATTGTTGGTGTGGCAGGATTGCGCCGTAGCTTGCAGACCTTGCCCGTTTTATGACGAAAAATACCTTAAAAACATGCTTTCCGAGATCGAATTCAACGTAAAACGACTAAGGCACCATCCTTCTTTGGCGTTGTGGTGCGGCAATAACGAATTGGAAGACATGTCGATAAATTGGATCACCAGCCGCAAATATATCGATTGCACATACGACTTTTTCTATCGGATCTTGCCGGGCGAACTGGAACGCTTGGGTGCCGGGGCTTCGTACATTCCCGGCTCGCCTATCGGCGCCGACTACCAAAAAGGCGTCAAAGCCGATAACGTCGGCGACACTCATTTGTGGGCGGTCTGGCACGGATTACAGGACATCGAATATTACCGTACCCGAAAGACGCGCTTTTGCAGCGAGTTCGGCTTTGAAAGCTTCCCCGACGTCCGTACCGTCCGTTATTATGCGGGAGAGAATGAAAACGATTTGTTCTCCGACGTCATGAAAATACATCAAAAATGCGCGCTGGGTAACGAAAAAACCGTATATTATACTTCGGCGCTGTTTAAAACGCCTGAAAAGTTCGAGGATAAAATTTACTTCAGTCAGTTGGCGCAAGCCGAATCCATCCGTGACGCAACGGAAGCATGGCGCCGTTCGCAACAGACCTGGGGAGCGTTATATTGGCAGTTGAACGATTGTTGGCCGGTGGCAAGTTGGTCGTCGATAGATTATTTCGGCAGGTTCAAAGCCTTGCAGTATGCGGCGAAGCGGTTTAACGCGCCCTTTACCGTGGGCGCGGAGTGCGGCGAAGAAGCTATTTCGATTTTTGTTCTGAACGATTATCCCGTAGAAAAAAGCGGAACCGTAGCGGTAAAAATACAAAACTTTTCCGGTAAAACGGAGCTGGAAAACAAATTCGAAGTTGTAGCCGCCCCGTGTAGCAGAACAAAGATAGCGGAGATACCGTTGAAGTTCACTAAACGTCAGAAAAAGACGTTGTTTTACGTCGCGGAATTGCTTGAAAACGGAAAATCGGTGGCACGAGTATCGAAGCCTATGCTCCGCGACAGCGCCTGCGTTTTTCCGAAGCCCGATTATACCGTTGAAAGCGCGGTGACTGACGGCAATACGCATATCTATATTCGGGCGAAAAGCTACCTTAGATTGGCGGAGGGCTATACCGACGCCGATACGCCGCCGTATTCGGATAATTTTATGGATATTTTGCCCGGTGAGGAAAAAGAAATCATCGTTGCCGGCACCTATCCCGGAACCGAATTCAAAGTGCGCAGCGTCGGCTCCGTAAATACTGTAGGTAACCCCGTTACGGAATTGATAAAGAGGGCAAAGATATTCTTTAACCCTGTCAATTTCTTTTCTTGGCTGTATTGGAGAACGGCCAAATTCGAATATAAAGGTCAATCGGAGGAGTAAACAATGGCAGACAACGAACGGCTGGAATTATATACGTCGGCAGTGCCTAACAAAGTGCAGGCGAATTTACAAAGGAACGGCTTTAACGCCTTTATCCATTACGGCTTGAATACGTTTGCGGATAAGGAATGGAGCGACGGAACATTAAGTCCCGAACTCTTTAATCCAACGAATCAGGATACCGAACAATGGGTAAAGGTACTCAAATTCGCGGGAGTGTACGGTATTGTCTTTACCGCAAAGCACCATGACGGATTCTGCATGTGGCAGACCGATACCACCGATTATTCCCTAAAGAGTTCGCCGTATAAGGAAGGCAAAGGCGATATCGTTGCGGAACTTGCCGAAGCGTGCAAAAAGCACGGCGTAAAGCTGGGGTTGTATCTTTCGCCGTGGGACAGACATTCCGAAAAATACGGTACTCCCGAATACGACGATTATTATGTGGCACAGCTGACGGAGTTGTTGACAAATTACGGCGAGATATTCGAGGTATGGTTGGACGGCGCTTGCGCGGCCGAAAAGGACGGAAAGCCCAAACAAAAATACGATTTCGAACGCTACTATTCGGTGATCAGGAAATTACAACCCAATGCCGTCATAGCCAATTGCGGACCCGACGTAAGATGGGCGGGGAACGAGGACGGCATCGCTAATCCGGGGGAATGGTCCGTCATACCTAAAATCGATTTTGCGACGGAACGGATAATATCTTCGCGCGCCGACGGCGCGACGGCGGAAAAAACCGCCGTATACGATATCGATTTGGGTA
>DVNF01000086.1 GCA_018714575.1 Candidatus Stercoripulliclostridium merdigallinarum | reverse complement strand
CTTTGCCGGTTTCGCGGCTTTCGGCGCGGCTTTTTCGGCTGCTTTTTCGGCGGCGGCCTTTTCGGCTTCGGCTTTTTCCATTCTCTCGTAAGCTAGGGCGCAAGGATATTCTTCTTCGCCTTTGCAATAGTCGCAATACGGCATATGTCTGCACATATCCATACCGTTATTTTCGCTTTCGTGCCATTTTCTGATGTCCAAATGGTTTTGTAATTCAGCAATATTCATTGTTATTCTCTCCTTTTCTTTGTTTTTATTTTTGCGTGTTTACGCTATTGCGCGTAAACGTCGTATATTTGTTTTTTGATCTTGCCGGCTTCGATATCCAACCACTTTTCGACGTTTTCGTTCAGCTCCAGCTTATTCTTGTCGTTCCTTTCGAATATGTCCGTGGGAACGTCTTTGACAAAAGCGTTGTATACCGTGGTGCGGTTTTCGTCTTTCAGTCCGTCCCTGATCGTGTCGTACATGCTCTCGCCGGATACGGGGTTGGTCCTGCTCTTCAGGTAGTTTATAATCTCGCTGTCGGCGGGCATTTGCGCTTCGTTGAACAACGTGCCGTCGGCAGAGATCTTTTCCGCGCCCGCAAACGGCGTAGCGGAAATCATCATCAGGTGAATACCGTAATCGGACGCGCGCCATGCCAGCGTGCCGTCGGCTTCGAACGCGTTGCCTACCTTACCCATGCCGCCGATGGCGGTGTTGTTGTAAGTAAAGATGGCGTCGCCTAATTCGTTGAACGCGTCCACCCAGCCGGAATCTTCGGGCTCGGCGGTCATCAGATAGCCGTAGTCGTTATTGAATATGCCGGGGTCGTCGTTATATTTGTACATATAATCGACGAAGATTTCGATAGCCGCAGCTTGTTTTTCGGCGGCGGACTTTGCAGAGTCGCCGTATACCGCTTGCAATTCGCTCTGCAGTCTTTCCACTACGGCGCTGACCTTTTCCTCATCGCCGAAAGGCGCCGAGGTTTCGTCCGTGGCGTCGAAATCGGGATTCGACGCTTGGGTGGTCAGCTGTTCGTAGAACATTTTCGTGAACTCTTTTATAGCGTCTTCGTCGCCGTCAAGCTCTTTCAGGAAAGCCGCTTGTTCGTCGGTAAACGAGAACAGGATCTGATAAACGTAGTAATATTCGTCCGTGTTTTCCAACGACGGATAATAATACATGGCGTCTACGCCGTCGCCGATAGCTTCGATAAAGGCTTCTTTTTGGGCGTCGGTATCGCCGGTATATCCGTCTTTGGCGGTTTCGAACAAGTATTTATATTCCTCTATTATGTTGTTATCCAGGTCGGTCTTTGCCGCGAACGCCTTGTCCGCCGCCAGATATTGTTCGGCTTGCAAAGCCGTCAGCACCTGGGATTCGAATTGCGAACGGTACAGGTAATCGATTGTCTTTCCTGCGTTGTCCAGGTTTTCGATCGTCTGCCTCCAGGCTTCCTGTACGAAAGCATCCTCGGTAGCTTTGGCAAGGCGCATGGCTTCCGGATCGGCGTACTTGACTGCGGCGTTTTTGATGTCCGCGGGGATCGCCGCGTCGGCGGCGTATCTGGAGATCGGGTCGAAATCGCCGATCGTGACTTCGGCGTAATCGGTTTCTTCCTCGGCGTCTTCCTTAGCTTCCCTGGGGTAAATCAGAGTGTATTCGTAGGTCAGCGTGACGTCTTCGCTGCCGACCGTGCCGTCGGCGGCGGTAACTTCTTCCTCGAAGGTTATCACGAATTCTTTGTCTTCCGTCCTTTCGGTATTGGAATCGGAAGCGGCAGAGCTGAACGCGGTGGTATACATGCCGTCGGGCACCACGTAAGGATCGGATACCGTACCGTCGTCGTAGACAATTTCTATCTGTACTTTGTCAAAGTCCATTTCCTGACCGACATAGCACCCGGACGGAGTCGCCGTCAGGTGGAAGAAGGTGTCGAAATAATCCAAAGTCGATTGAGTAAATCGAATTTCTTTGACTCCGGTTTTTTTAGCTTTGTTGATACGGCTGTTCAGATCGTCCTGTTTCAGATCGGCAGCGGTGTCCTCGACGGAAGTCAGGATCGAATCGTTTACGGTATAGATCGCCGCATATCTTTCGGCGAAAGTCAAAACGTCCTCGGGCTTTACCGCGGCGCCCTTTCCGAACAGAGCGGCATACCTGGCGGCGTTATCCGTTGCAGCCAGATACGGCATAGCCAGAGTCAACAGATATTTTTGTTGGATCTTATTGCTGATCGTCAGATCCAAAGCGTCCTCGACGGAATAGCCGTAATATTGAACGTACAGATACCCCATCGAATTGAAATAATCGATGAATTCGTTATAGCTGATATCCAAGGTGATTCCGTTATTAGAAACGGTGGCGTACGTTTCATTGACTTTTCTGTAATCGTTTTCCCTGATAAAGGTACAACCTACCGCCATGGCTACGACCATGACTACGACCAATACCAATGCAAGTACGCTTAGCAGTTTTTTCCTAAACACTATAATTAACTCCTTATACGTTTTGCCCGTTCCGTAAAAGCCTTTACGTTCCGAGCGCATAACACAACAGCGCAAACCATACGCTTTGGAAATTCATTATACAATAACGCGCGTAATAAATACAAGTATTTTAGGTGTTTTCTTTATGAAAAGGCTGCGGCGAAACTTTTTGCCTGTCGGCAGCCGCTTGCCGAAGTTGGCAAGCGATAATCGCCGAAACCGCCTGATTTTTCGAAAAAAGCCTGAAAAAATAAAACGGCGGAGCCGTAAAGGGCTCCGCCGACCACCGCTTTTTCCCGAATATTTTGTCGATGCGCCGCGGCTTTTATATTCCGTGACCGGGATACCGTCAAAATTTTTAACTGTTGTAATCGACGCGGATTATCTCCATATCCGGCCAAAAATCG
>DVNF01000085.1 GCA_018714575.1 Candidatus Stercoripulliclostridium merdigallinarum | reverse complement strand
GTGCCTGGCGTTTATATATCTTGCTATCACGGGGTGGTATTTGACCGCGGCGGACGTGTTTGCGGCGATAGGAAATACGCTGTTATCGATAATTTCGGTTTCCGTATTGGCGACTTTGGCGTCGCTGACGTTCATAAAAACGGAGGGAGCTCATTCGGGTTTTGTGGGGATACTCAGCGCGGCAATCGGTTTTTTGATAGGCGCGTATATGCCCGTTTCGACTTTCCCGACAGCCATTCAGTACGTTACGCTGTTCCTGCCGGGCACTTATTCGGCGGGGATATTCAGAAGTATTTTCATGGAAGGCGCTATCGCCGAATTAGGCTTTGAACCCGTCAGAGAAGGTATTCGCGAAGCGTATTCGGTGAACATGGACTTTTTCGGCAAAACGATAGGGGTGGATATAATAGCCGTTATACTTGTTTCCGTCACGGTATTGCTGTTTGCGGCGTATGCCGTAATTCAGATCATATTGGTCAAAAAGAACAAATTTTTTAATAAGTGACGAAAGAATTCTTAGGCAATCGGCTGTGGCCGACGCCTTCGACCTTGGGATGAAGTTATAAAAAGTAGTACGCCCGCCTGACGGCGGGCGTACTTATGTAAGATGGTGGTTGATTACTTGCAATCGTAATCGGATCTGGTGTTACCGAAGCCGTTACCGCAGCAGCAGCACAGCAACAGAATGATGATGATTATCTCGCAGCAGCCTATGCCGTTACCGCAGCAGCCGCACAGTAACAGGATAATAATTATCCAAGAAATACAATCACAGCCGCCTTGACCGAAATTAAAACCGTTCACGCTTACACCTCCTATTAGCGTATTTACTACTACACTCTATGAACCCCGATAAAATAATGTGAAAGCGCTTTCCGAACTTTTAAAATAAAATATATTCGCCGCCCGTATGCGTATATGCGCATATTATTGACTTGAAAGAAAAATTATGATAATATGCCGTTATGGCTGTAAAAAAATACTTTCAAAAGTTTCTGCGGCAGATCCCGAACATTCTGACATTATACAGAATAGCCGCCGCCGTGGCAATAATGTTTATGCCCCCTTACGAAACGGCTTTTTACGTCGTATACGCGCTGGCGGGCGTTTCGGATCTGTTCGACGGAGTTATAGCCAGAGCGTTGAAATCCGATAGCAGGTTCGGTTCGACTGCCGACACCGTAGCCGACGTGTTGTTGACTTTGACGGGGACCCACGTTGTAATATCCAACATGCAACCTTTGGATTACGGCATACTTTCCGTTGTCGTGGTCATGTTCGCTTCGCGCGCGTTCGGCGCCATAGTCGCGTTGATAAGGTTCAAAAAATTCGCCATGCTGCATACCGCAGCCAACAAAATCGGCTTGGTAGCCTTTTTCCTGATCCCGTTCTTTTATCAAATGTGCGCCGAGGTCGGAGCGGAAGGAATTTTGATATACACGATAACCGGCTTCTGTATCCTGGGTGCGATAGAGGAAGTCTTTATCGAGTTGTTGATACCCTCATTCGACGAAAGCGTACTGTCTATCGTCACGGTAATTAACAGAAGAAAGAAAGCCGCCGCGACCGCAGCGACCGCCGCCGAAAAAGCCGCCGAAAACCCGTCCGAAACGGAACAAGCCGACAAAAGCGCAGAATAAGGACAGAACGCAGAAACATTTTTAAGCATAATTAAATCAGATGTATGACGATTTATAATCGGCGCCGAAGCAAGCGCCGATTTTTTATGTTTTACTTAATATTTTTCCGTTTAAATACGGGGCGACTTGACAAAAAGTCCCGAAACGTGGATAATTAAAACGTATAAAGCGATTACTTTGGAGGAACTATGGTTATCAGAGTCGAAGCGCCTTCGGGCGGATATGACGTGACGATAGCAAACGGTATTTCGGATTACGGAGCTCTGTTACACGCGGACGGCGCGGAAAAGATCGCCGTCATCACCGACGACAACGTCCGCGCATTATATTTTGACAAGGTCGAAAGCAAATTGACAAAAGCAGGTTACAAGGTTTATGCCTGCACGATCCAACACGGAGAGGGATCTAAAAACGGTGGGACATATTTAAATATTTTGGAGTTTTTGGCGGAACGTTCCTTTTCCAGACGGGACGCGGTATTGGCGCTTGGCGGCGGAGTCGTGGGCGATATAGCCGGGTTTGCCGCGGCAACGTATATGCGCGGCATTAAATACATTCAAATGCCGACGACGCTACTTAGCATGACGGATTCTTCCGTAGGCGGTAAAACGGCGATAGATCTGCACGCGGGTAAAAATCTTGCCGGAGCGTTTTGGCAACCCGTATCGGTTATAGCGGATACCCAAACATTGAATACTTTGCCGCAGGAAGAAATCAAAAACGGGCTTGGCGAATTGATAAAATACGCCGTGATAGAGGGCGGAGAGATCCTGAAACTTTTGGAAGACGGTTGGGACAAACACGTCGAAAGGATCGTCGCTTTGGCGGTGGATATAAAACGTAGGATAGTCGAAGCGGACGAAAAGGAAAACGGACTCAGACGGGTATTGAACCTAGGGCATACCCCGGCGCACGCCGCGGAAAAGCTGTCGGGTTATAGTATGCCGCACGGATTTGCCGTGGCGGCAGGGGTCAATATCGTTATGCGCGCTTCCGCCGTTTCCTGCGGCTGTCCCAAAAAGGACGTGGCGCGGATAAAAAAATTGTGCAAACGCTACGGGCTGCCCACCTCTTTGCCGTACACGCCGGAGGCAATGAGCGCGGAAGCTTCGCACGATAAAAAAGCGGACGGCGATTATGTCAATCTGGTCGTGGCAAGGCGTATCGGAAAGGTGGAAAGCGTCAGACTGCCGATAGAAAAGCTTGCCGATTTTTATGCCGCGAAAGGAGAAAGGATATGAAAAAGGTCTTGGTCGTCAACGGAGCCAATTTAAATATGTTGGGCATACGCGAACCCGACTTGTACGGTCGCGCCGATTACGGCGCGTTGAAAAAGTTCATACAGGAAGAGGCGGCTTTTTTGGGCATGCAGGTCGAAATCGTGCAATCCAATTACGAAGGGGAAATAGTCGGGTTCATTCAAAAAGCTTTGGGAGTATTCGACGGCATCGTCATCAATGCCGGAGGATACACTCATACCAGCGTCGTCATTCTGGACGCGCTGAAAGCCGTCGGTCTGCCCACCGTAGAGGTGCACTTGACGGATATATACTCCCGCGAGGAGTTCAGACGTTTCAGCTATATCTCGCTGTATGCCGAAAAGACTATCGCCGGCAAAGGGTTTAACGGATATAAAGAGGCTTTGGAGTATTTGAATGAAGTTATTTGAAACGAAAAAAGGCGAACATCAACGTAAAATTCGTCCGAAATTGGTTTACGACATTTTGTTGCACGAATCGGACGAACGGCATCCGATCTCCACAAACGAAATAATCGGCAAGCTGGCGGAGCGCGGAGTTTCCGCGGACAGAAAGACGCTGTACGAGGACATTAAGCTGTTGAATTCTTACGGCTTCGAGGTGTTGCACGAACGCGGCAGAGCCAATTACTACTATGTGGTAGATCGCAGTTTCGACACGGTGGAATTGAAGATATTGTTGGACGCGGTCGAATCGGCGCGCTTTATTACAAAGAAAAAGACGGCCGTTTTAAAGAAGAAGATAATGGAGCTGGCCGCGCGTTCGGGCGCCGAACAGTTGTCGGCTAACAACGTCACGTTCGACGTAGTAAAGCTAAGAAACGAAAATATTTTTTATAATATCGACACGTTGGACGCGTGTATAAACGCGGAGAAAAAGTGCTCGTTCCTGTATTTCGATTACGATTCCGAGGGGCAAAGGAAGTACAGAAACGATTCCGAACCTTACGTCGTCAGTCCGTTGGCACTGTTGTTTTCCGACGAAAATTATTATCTGTTGGCGAAGGCGCGCCGTCCCGGCATATCTGCATATCGCGTAGACAGAATGGACAGAGTGCAAATGGAAGATCCTTTGGCAGAAAAGGTGCGCGGAGAAAGCTTGAAATCGTATCGGAAAAAGGTATTTTCCATGTATGCCGGAAAGGAAGAAACCGTAGTAATGGAATGTTCCGAAGACTATATCGACGTCATCATAGACAGATTCGGTTTCGAACTGCCTATGTTACGTTTGGCAGACGGTAAAGTAAGGATCAGGGCGGAAGTGCAATTAAGTCCCACGTTTTTCGGCTGGTTGGCAACCGGAGGCGGCAAAGTGCGCCTGACGGCGCCCAGGGACGCCGTAGCGGCGTATCGCAATTTCCTCATGAACTGTATTCCGTCGGAAGCCGACGTCGAGAACGCGCCCAAGGATAAACGCGCAAAGGAAATGCGCGAATTCGGAAAGAACGTTTCGGTATACGATAAAAAGCGCAACGAAAAACGTCCTACGGGCGGTCAAAAAGATGAAACAACGTGCAAAACCGAGGGCGAATACTGCAATAGCTGTGACGAAGATTTGGCATAGTTTCATTAAATAGAAAAGGAGAAAACCCAAAGATGAAGATATTGTTCGTGTGTTCCAGCAACGTTTGTCGCAGTCCGTACTGCGAGTTTATGTTCAGGCGCATGGTGTCGGAGGACGAGGAACTGCGGGGAAAGATCGAAATCGATTCCGCGGCGGTACTCAATCATTCGCTGTCACTGCATCCGAAATCGCGCCAAGCGTTGATAAACGAAGGCTTTTCGGCGGAGGAATTGGACGCTTTCAAATCGAAGCATTTGAAAGAGTGCCGCGAAGTTTTCGACGCCGCGGACATGATTATCGGCATGACGCGTTGGCATAAATGGCTGTTGCCGAAAGCCGACAAGAAAAAGTACAAAACGCTGTCGGAAGCGGCAACGGGCAAGTATCGCGCGATACCCGATCCGTTTTTGGCGCCGAACCAGGAAGTCTACGATCGCGCAATGGGCGTGATAAAGGAATACCTGATAAAATTTTTAAAAAGGTTAAAGGAAGAAAAATGAACGAAGACAAGATCAAATTTCAGATAGAATCCGTGCCGGAGGAGAAAGAAACCGTCGGATCGGCAACTTATTCGGTAGAGGAAATTCCCTCCGACCGTGCAACCGCCGAAGCGGACGTTACCGCCGAAGCCGTACACGGATCCGCGGCGGAAACACAGGCGGAAGCCGCCACGCAGACGGCTATTACAGAGGCGCCCGATTCGACTCAAAACGTTACCGCCGTATCGGCTATGGACGAAAACAAAGAAACTTACGCCGCCAATTTCGAAAAGAAAAATTATATGAAAGAGTGGTTGATAGCGGGGTTGATGGTTGCGCTTATAATAGTCGGTATAATATTGGCGGTATTAGTGGAACGATATCAATTTGCCGGAATAATAATAGCCGTGCTTGCCGCGCTTGCCGCATTCGCAATGATAAAGCACGTCTTTGTTTCGGAAAAGGTGCTAAAGATAGTCGGCGACAGGGATAAAGTGTATCTGGATGAGATCATGAAGGCATTGAAACGCACCAAAAAGCCCGAATTCGTGCGCGAAATAGCCGCGCTGATAAAGGAAGGACATTTGGTGGGCTATGCCCTGATGAACGATGTGTTTTTGGAAAAACGCGAAAAAAAATAAATCCGACTGCGGGTTCAGTTAACCTTATTTACCTTAATTTTAGCTGTCGGCGGCTGACGGATATGTTATGATTTTTTCAGGAGTAGAAGCGGTTATCGGAAACTAAGACGAAGCAAACGAATAGCAAACGAATAGAATATACGAAAGGTAAAACTATGGCGAAGACTAAATTTTGGACAAAGAAACGGATCATCATTACGGTAATCGTATGCTTGGTCGTGGCGGCGGTCGCGGTCACGGCTATCGTTTTGGGGGTGAAAAGCGCCGAACCCGAAACGGCTTTGGAAACGGTGACCAGAGGTTCGTTGCAAAGCAGTATTTCCTCTTCCGGATCGGTCAACGAAACGGGCGTCGCCATAGACGTACCCTTGTATGCCGCCGTCAACGGCGTTACCGATTCCGCTACGATAGACAATTATCGCAACGAATTCAGCTGGACCGACTTTTTAGTCAATTCGATTTTCAACAGTCAGACGGGGAACGACCTGCCCGCGCTGTATTATCAAATCTCCCCGGCGGACAAAGCATTATTGAATAAGACGTTAAAGCTGAATACCAACGACGACCCGGTGACGCTGTTTACCGCGGCTCCGGTAGTACTAAATGTCGACAGTCTTAAAGAGGCTTATCAAGATCTGATCGATTCGGGCGTAATGGACGAGGAAAGCAATCAGATAACGTTGCTTGGTTTTGCGTTGTCGATTTTCCTGGAACCCGGTGGCAGCGACGAAACGTTGCCGGCAGAGCTTGAAAGATTTTTTACGGTAGACGCCGCGAATGCCGTAACCGTTTCCACGGAATACATTAACGAGGTGGTAAACGAAAATATCGGCGGCAGCATCGGCGCCGAGGGTATAGATTACACTCTGTCGGATTTCAGGGCTGTCGAGGGCGAATGGTACGGCGTTCAAACTAAAATTTTTGCGGTCGATTTTACTCAATTCATCACTTCGTTCACCGTCAACGAATACGACGTCGCTAAAATAGACGTCAGACTGCGCGGCGGCGAAAGAGTATATGCCGCATTATCGATAAACGCTTTGAACGGCAGAAAGGTGTTGTCGGAGATCGTTCAGATCACAAAGGGTACTTCTTCGGGCGGAGTTTCGTATTACGGAGTGGTCGCCAGGATCATTTTCGGCGAAGTCGTTGACGACGGGGCAGGTTCGGGAAAGATCATGGACTTTACGTATTACGATCCCGCACTGACTACGGAAACCGTCACGGCATTGGGAATAGACCCGAAAGACGTCTTGACCAGGGACGAAGTCCTGATCGGGTATTCCGTCGCGGTCAGAGTGCAACAGGAGAGCATAGCCGACACGTTGATAGTGCCTACGAAGTGTATTTTCTATAACGACTCCAACGAACCTTACGTTTTGGTAAGGGAAGGGGGTCGCGAACGTCGCGTGCAGATCACGATCACGTTGTCTACGGGTTCCGACGCGGCGGTAACGCCGAAAGAGGGCGAAGAATTGAAAGAGGGCGACAGCATAGTTTATCGCGCAGACGATTCGTTACTAAGCAGTATATTGGGTTAATCATGGCGGAAAAGTTGATCCTCTCCATGAGGGGCATAAACAAATCTTATCCTTTGGGCGAAGGCTCGGTACAGGTACTGTTCGACGTCAACTTTGACGTGCGGAAAAAGGAATTCGTATCGATTTTAGGTCCGTCGGGCTCCGGAAAGTCTACATTGATGAACATAATAGGCTGTTTGGACACGGCTACTTCCGGCAGTTACGTATTGAACGGGCAGGATATAGGATCGCTGAAAGACAGGCAGTTGGCAAAGGTCAGAAACAGCGATATAGGCTTTGTGTTCCAACAATTCCAGCTGTTGAACAGGATGACGGCATTGGATAACGTCGTTCTGCCGTTGATATACGCAAAGGTGCCGTCGAAGGAGCGGCGCGCCCGCGCGACGGTGCTGTTGAACAAAGTCGGTTTGGGCGACAAGATGATGAATAAACCCAAACAGCTTTCGGGCGGACAGCAACAACGCGTTGCGATAGCGCGCGCCATGGTCACAGATCCGGCTATTATATTGGCGGACGAGCCTACAGGA
The DNA here is from genome assembly GCA_018714575.1 of Candidatus Stercoripulliclostridium merdigallinarum. Classification (GTDB taxonomy): domain Bacteria; phylum Bacillota; class Clostridia; order Christensenellales; family DTU072; genus Stercoripulliclostridium_A; species Stercoripulliclostridium_A merdigallinarum. The sequence goes on along the minus strand of DVNF01000085.1, from coordinate 10,599 downwards.
GCTTTGGATCAAAAAACGGGCGCCCAGATCATGGACTTGTTCGAGCAACTGAACAAAGAGGGCAAGACCATAATAATGATCACCCACGATCCAAAGATAGCAAGGCGCGCAAAGCGTATAGTGCATATTTTGGACGGAAGATTGTATACCGAGGAGGAATATAACGCGATTTATGACGAGGACGGCATAAAGTGGGAGGACAAACCTACCATTCGCGAACGCCGCCGAAGGAGGCTGGAAAATGTTTAAAGACATTATCGGCATGAGCTTCAAAAACCTCGCCATGAACAAGATGCGTACCTTCCTGACGACGTTGGGTATCATCATAGGCATAGCAAGTATTATCGCGCTGATCACGATAGGACAGGGAGTTACCGGGTCGATATTAGATCAGCTGTCGGGGCTTGGCGGTAACCGCGTTACTGTGTCTTTGACGGATACCAGAGTGACTCCGGGGTTTACGGAAGAGGACATGGGTCGGTTCGAGGAACTGGACAACGTCGCAGGCGTTTCCCCTTCGTTAAACGCCAACAAAACGCTGACTTTCATACCCGGCGAAACTCATTCGGTATACGACTACGAACACACGACTTACAGAAGGGTCATCGGCATAGACAACTACTATTTCGATCTGTCCGCGTCGGACATGCTGCTGGCAGGCCGCGAGCTTTACGATTATGACGTAGAATACGGAACGCACGCCTGTATTTTGGGATACGATCTTTGGCACGATCTGTACGCTAACTACAATCCGATCGGTGAAACCATAAAAATAGAGAATATGGAATTTACCATAGTCGGCATATTGAATAAACTTGTCGGTTTGGAAACGACGGGGAACAACAGCGTTTTGGTGCCGTATACCGTGGCGATGCGCGATCTTAAAATGGGATTGGTCAAGACGTTCGACGTAGTCGTTTCCGACGCCGCCGCCATTACCGCCACCGTATCGCAAATGCACGACCTGTGCGCCGACATAGTAGGTTCGACTTCGGGTTACGTCATAGCCAACCAACAGGAGGTCATGGATATAGTTTTGACGGTGACCGATCTGGTCATGGGCATGCTTGCAGGTATCGCCGCGATTTCATTGTTGGTAGGCGGCATAGGCATCATGAACATGATGTTGGTATCCGTATCGGAACGCACGGCGGAGATAGGGCTGAGGAAAGCTTTGGGCGCAAAACCGTCCGTGATCCTGTTTCAGTTTTTGGTGGAAGCCGTCCTTATCAGTATCTTGGGCGGAGCGTTGGGCGTCGCCCTGGGCGTAGTAATAGCGTATCTGGCAGCTGTATTGATAGGATACGAGTTCACGTTTAAGTTGTCTACGGTATTGTTGGCGGTAGGCTTTTCGGCGGCAGTCGGTTTGATATTCGGAATATTACCTGCCAGAAAAGCCGCAAAGCTAAGTCCCATAGACGCGTTAAGGACGCAGTAACAGCCGTTATTTTAAAACTAAATGCGAAGCGAAATTAAAAATAAACCCGCACTTGAAGTGCGGGTTTTTCCGATTCGATCAGAAAATACGGTTTACGGTTGTAATTGATCCAAGCCCTTTAAGCTGGCGGCAATTTCCTCGTCCGAGGGGATATAATCGCTCATTTTACCGTCGTTAAAGGATTTATACGCGGCCATGTCGAAATATCCGGTACCCGTTAATCCGAACAGGATGACCTTCTTTTCGCCGGTTTCCTTGCACCTTAAAGCTTCGTCTATCGCTACGCGGATGGCGTGCGAAGATTCGGGAGCGGGCAGGATACCTTCGGTACGCGCGAACTGTTCTGCGGCTTCGAAAACAGAGGTTTGTTCAACCGAAACGGCTTCGATATATTTATCGTCGTACAGTTTAGACAAGATCGCGCTCATGCCGTGGTAACGCAAGCCGCCTGCATGGTTCGGCGAGGGCATAAAGTCCGATCCCAAGGTATACATTTTCATCAGAGGAGTGATGTGACCGGTGTCGCCGAAGTCGTATAAATAGCTGCCGCGAGTCAGCGAGGGGCAGGAGGAGGGCTCTGCCGCGATAAAGCGGTAATCGTTTTCGCCGCGCAATTTCTCGCCCATAAACGGCGCTATCAAGCCGGCAAGGTTGGAACCGCCGCCCGCGCAACCGATGATTATATCCGGTTTAACGCCGTATTTATCCAAGGCTTTTTTGCTTTCCAAACCGATTATCGATTGATGTAACGCGACGTGGTCCAAAACCGAGCCGAGTCCGTAACGGCAGTTGGGAGTTTTCAACGCGACTTCGACGGCTTCGGAAATGGCGCAACCCAACGAACCGCCCGTTCCGGGGTGGGCAGCCAGGATCTTTCTGCCTGCTTCGGTGGTGTCGGAAGGGGAAGGAATAACCGTTGCGCCGTAAGTACGCATGACTTCGCGGCGATGCGGCTTTTGTTCGGCGGAAACTTTGACCATGTAAACAGTCAGCTTCAGCCCGTAAAAAGCGCAAGCCATCGACAGCGCCGTGCCCCATTGACCGGCTCCGGTTTCGGTGGTCAACGAAGTCAAGCCCTCTTGTTTAGCGTAGTATGCCTGCGCCGCGGCGGAGTTCAGCTTGTGAGAACCGGAAGTATTGTTGCCTTCGAATTTATAATAAATTTCGGCAGGGGTGCCCAACGCCTTTTCCAAGCAGTACGCCCTGACCATGGGCGAGGGACGGTACATTTTATAAAACGATATAATGCCTTCGGGTATAGGTATATATCTGTCGGTATCGTTCAGCTCCTGCTCGACGACGGCTTTGCAGAACACGTGTTCCAATTCCTCTTTCGTAGCAGGTTGTTTGGTCGCGGGATTCAGCATCGGAGGATGCTTTTCGGGCATATCTGCGCGGACGTTGTACCACTGACGCGGCATCTCGTCTTCGCTAAGGTAGATCTTGTACGGTATTTGTTGCTTTGTCATAGGTGTGTCCTCCTTTAGGATATTTTTTCTTTATATGCAAAAAGTCCCGAACGCATACTGCGTCGGGACGATTTTCACCGTGTTGCCACCCAACTTCGTCCGAAATTTCGGACCTTCATTTCCGGATACCGTCATATCCTGACCCTGTAACGGGAGTACCCGTTCGGAACTACTTGCCTGAATTTGGCTTTTGCGCCGACCCTCTGCAGTCCATTCGCTTGCTCGCGGCCTCTCCGTCGCACCAACCCGGATATCTCTCCGACCCCTGACGGCAAGTTACTACTCTGCTTCAACGGTTTATAATTGTATGCTACGATACTATCATTACGGCAATTCGTTGTCAAGAATTTTTTATCAAAAAAATTTATTTTCTTTATGCCGTCGCGGCTGGCGGTTTCGGACGAAATTTATATGTCTATATGCCGTAAACCGATAATAGGTATCAGGGTTGCCATTTTTTTCTAGCTATGATATAATTATTATAATTTAATTAAATGCAAAACGAAATTACGTTTTCAGAGGTATAAATATGTTGATTTCAGAGTATATCGATCTGTTTGAAAGAGAACTGTTCGAATCCTGCGCTCCGTTTTGGGTCAAGTACGGTTTCGACCACGAAAACGGCGGCATAACTACTTGCCTGGACAGGGAAGGCAAGGTATATTCCACCGATAAAAGCGTTTGGATGCAAGGTCGTTGCGGCTATATGTATTCCAGGCTGCACAACGTATTCCCCGACCGCGATCCCGGCGAATGGCTGCCCCTGGCAAAGAGCGCCATCGATTTTGCTACCGCACATTGTATCGATACCGACGGCAGAATGTTCTTCCAGGTGACTGCCGACGGCAGACCCCTAAGGAAACGCCGTTATATGTTTTCCGAAACTTTTTATATCATAGCTTGCGCCGAATATTATAAAGCGACAGGGGATAAAAATTACCTGCAACGCGCAGAAAAATATTATGATTTCGTATGGAATATGTACCTGGATCCGTCCACCGATCCTTACAAGATAACTCCTAAAATGGTGCCCGGAGTAAGGGATACGAAGGCTTTGGCTGTGCCGATGATACTGTTGAACGTCACTTCGGTGATGATGAGCGTATTGCCGAAAGACCACAAATACCCCGAAAACGCTAAAAAGTTGGTCAAAGACATAATGGCGTTCCGCTATGCGGATACCTCTTTCATGTTGGAATCCGTAGGCATTAACGGCGAATATTACGGCGAATCGGCTTCCGCCAGAATAATCAATCCCGGGCACGACATAGAATTAAGTTGGTTCCTGTTGGACGAAGCCGTCCGCACGGGCGATAAAAAGTTGCAAGACTTTGCCGAAAAAGTTTTCAATACCGCAATCGATTTCGGTTGGGACGACGAATACGGCGGCATTCTGTACTTTAAGGATCTGGAGGGCAAACCCGTCGAAGCCTACGAACACGACATGAAACTGTGGTGGCCCCACAACGAAGCGGTCATAGCGTCCCTAAGACTGTATAAGTTGACGGGCGCGGAAAGATATTGGGATTGGTTCGAGCGCGTTACCGACTACGCATTCGAAAAATTTTCCGATTTCAAATACGGCGAATGGTACGGATACCTGCGCCGTGACGGTCGCCCCACCAGACCTCCTTGCAAAGGACACACTTACAAAGGTCCCTTCCACGTCATGCGAATGTTGACCGAAGGCATACAGACCTTGAAAAAACTGCAAAAAAACGATAAGTAAAATTTAATGTTCCGCGCCGCCGCGCGGAACATTAGGTTATAAATAAAAAGGAGAGATTCCATATGAAAAACAAAAAAATTTTATTGGTGTTATTGACCGTCGTCGTGATCGCCGTAACGGCTATCGCATTGGCAGGCTGTAACGACAGACCCGAAAAAGTGTTTGCCGGGACTGCCGCCGATCTGAATGGCTTTACTTCGGCAAAGCAAATCTATCTCGACGCAAGTTCGATCAGCGCAATCGGCGGAACGGATTTGTTGTTCGTTACTGCCGCCGGGGATAACGGCAGCAATAAGTACACGTTGTATAATTTCGTTACGGATAATGAAATTATGCAATTTACCGCGGGTAGCGCCACTTATGCATCAATGGACTGCGGCGCAATATATGTTTACAAAACCGATACGATAAATTCGATAGAAACTACCGAAATAAAAGTGTTCGACATTCACGGCACGGCATTGAACGGTAATTTTGTGACGACAACGCAATTTGACAGAGAAAACTACGGAATAACTTCCGATTGCGTTATAATCAATAATATCGTTTATATAGTAGACGGCGGAGAGCTGATAACTTCTTTCGAAAAAACTCCGTCTTTCGACCCGGCAATCGCCAATTACGAATACGAATCGGATAACTATTTTTACTACAAGGATGAATCTTATATCCAAGTCTTCGAAAAGAACGGAAACCTGCATACCGTAGCCGACGTATCTGACAACGAATATGCTTCTACTTCTTCGACTAAGGTATTTTATCTTTCCGAGGACAAAATAGTCGTCCAATACACAGACAGGTGTGCCGACGATGAAAACAGTTACGATTATCTGACAAACGGAAGCAAATATGAGGTTCGCACTTATATTTTTGACGCGAAAAAGTCAAAGTGGAGCGAGAAAAAGTCTTTTAAATACGTGATAGATTATATCGCGCCTGCCGAACACGAGGGCGCAACGGCGTTTGACGAATCTATAACCGACATCATGGTCGCCAGGAAATTCTCCAAGAAGGCGCTTTCCGATCATTATACCCTAGCGTCCGTAAACGACAGCCTGAAGGTAAAAATAGATTTTGACGACGTGTTCGAAGGCTATATAGGGCACAGCGCGTTCGCGGACGGATATATTATCGCAACCAATAGCGGAGATAACTATTTCGTCAGCAAGGACGGCAAAGATTACGTCAAAGCCATGACATACGATCGGAATAGCCAATATTTCGATAACGGTTCGGGGGTCATCTATAAGTACGAATCCGGGAAAATCAACGAACAGGGCAGATACGACGTTTCGAAATACTCCGTAGTCAGCGTTGTCGGAGGCAATGTGTTATATTTAGGTAACGACGGCAAATATTACGTCGGAACCTTAGGCGCCGAGCCCGCCGTCCTCAGCACCGATACCGTGACCGTAGGAGTGCAAGACGGTTTCTATACCTTGACCGATTCTGCCGTCGGAACAAGTCCCGTTGTAAGTCTATATTCCGCCAGCGGCACCAAGCTGTGTGATAAGTTGGGCGGAGCCGTTTTGGACGGTAATTTCGCCGGCAGAACGGACGTCAACGGCAACGAGGTCAGGATAATTTCCGTAACGGGCGTAAACGGAACGATGTATTACCGTCTGGGATATCTGGGATAATCGATCAGACAATAATAACGAAATGCAACAGGGGGGCGCAGAGCGGCGCCCCCGCTTATATTGAAATATGGGAATATGGAATACGTCAGAAAAGGAAGTACGATAATCTTAAGGTTGGAACGCGGCGAGGAAGTCGTTTCGGCGCTGAAGGAATTGCAAAAAAAGGAGAACGTCCTTTCGGCAAGTTATTCGGGAATAGGCGCCACAGATAACGCCACGATAGGCGTATACAATACGGCAGAAAAACGTTACGAGGCGACGCAGCTGACGGGCGATATGGAAATAGCCGCTTTGAACGGCAATCTTAGTCGCACAAAAGACGGCGAACCGTATATTCATGCGCATGCCGTATTGGGACGCGGCAGGGAAGCGCACGCGGGACACCTGAACGCCGCGATAATTTCTGCTACGGCGGAAATATTCGTATTTGTGACCGACATAGCGGTTTCCAGACGCGCCGATCCCGAAACTGGGTTAAATGTTTTTGAATTTCAAAATGACTAAAGTAGCTGTGGTTTTAGGAAACAGGATGAACGACGACGGCACGATTTCCGCGTTCACACGGGAGCGTTTGGAGTATCTGAAAAGATATTACGCCGCCGAAAAACCCGACTTTGTGATACTTAGCGGCGGAGTTGCGAACCCCAAAGCCGGCATATCGGAGGCAGGGGCGATGTTGAAAGCGTTGGACGGCGCGATAGACAGCGACAGGATAATCTTGGAAGAGCAATCGAAAACGACGGCGGAAAACGCCAAGTATTCGGCGCCTATAATCGCAAAGCTAAAGGCAGACGAAGCGACGATAATTTCTTCCCCGTATCATATCGAACGCAAGTATTTAAATCCGCTAAAGCTGTTCAAAAAGCATTTACTCAAAGTCGGGGCAGGCAAGGTAAAACTCGGCGCATATTGCGGCTAAGCAAAGCCGAACTAATTTAATCGGAACAAGATTTTAATAACAAAAAACCCCGTAACGTTACGGGGTTTTTTCTGAAATTGATTTTAGCTTATTTCTTATTTCTTTCCGGGATACATATTGGGTAACGTATCGTAATCGGGTTGGGGATTCAATTTTATACGCAGGATCAAGCCTTCGTCGTCAGCGTCGAACCTCATTTGCGGAGATATCTTAAACTTCGGCGGTTGAATTGCGATAGGCGCAGTTACTGCCGCGGTTTTGGACAAAACGAACTTGTGTCCTCCGTATTCAACTACTTTACCGTCCAGACTGTTATGTTCCGGTGCCTTGTATTGTTGCATTTTCTCCACCTCCTGTACATAATCATGATACCATAATCATATTGATTATGCAATATCAAATTGACAAAAAATACTCAAATTTTTGTCAATATATAGGCGATAGGAAAGCATTTCAGATGCCGAACAACAGGTCTTTGTACCCGGGCATAGGCCACATGGCGCCGTCCGTCAACAGCTCCGCGGAGTCTGCCGCATGACGCAAAGATTCCATTGCGGGAATGACTTCGTTGTGATAGAATTCGGCTCTTGCCTGTTCGTCGGAAATGTTTTTCGCCTGTTCCGCCAACACCGACAGCGTCTTTACGCTGTTGAACATAGCGACAGACTTATCGGAAAGCTCTGCGGCAATATCGCTTTCGGGAGTCGTCGAAAGTCCGAATTCCTTTTTCAATTTTGCCGTTTCCAACAGCTGAGCCGTGTATTTTCCGACGGCGGGAATGATATCGGTCTTTGCCATATCCAACATTGTCTTTGCTTCGATGTTCAGGATCTTGCAGTAGTTGTCGATATGGATCTCGTAACGCGATTTTATTTCGTTAGCGGTAAAGACGTGGAACTTTTCAAAGATTTCGACGTCCTTTTTCTCCAACATATACTTCAACGCTTCCGGAGTCGATTTCAGGTTCAGCAAACCGCGCTTTTCGGCTTCGTCGATCCAGGCTTTGTCATAGCCGTTGCCGTTAAAGATTATGCGCTTGTGTTCTTTTATCGTGCGCTTGATAAGGTCGGACAGGGCTTCGTTGAAATCGGTTGCCTTTTCCAATTCGTCGGCAAACTCCGTCAGCTCTGCCGCGATAATCGTGTTCAGTACGGTGTTCGCAGCCGAGATCGAAGCGGAGGAACCGGGCATTCTGAATTCGAACTTGTTTCCGGTAAAGGCGAACGGCGAAGTACGGTTACGGTCGGTGGTATCCTTTGCGAACGGCGGCATGAAGTCTACGCCGATACGCATCAAAGTCTTTTTGCGCTTATCCAGCTTGTAGCCTTTTTCTATGGAATCCAAAATCTCCGTCAGCTCGTCGCCCAGGAATATCGAGATAATGGCAGGGGGAGCTTCGTTCGCGCCCAAACGGTGGTCGTTACCGGCGCTGGCAACGGAAATCCTCAACAATTCCTGATATTCGTCGATACCTTTTATTATTGCGGCAAGGAACAGCAGGAACTGCGCGTTGTCTTCCGGAGATTTGCCGGGGTTCAACAGGTTGGTGCCGTCCGAAGTCGAAATAGACCAGTTATTGTGTTTGCCCGAACCGTTGATGCCTGCAAAGGGTTTTTCGTGCAACAGGCAAACCAAGCCGTGACGTTTTGCGACTTTTTGCATTATTTCCATCGTCAGCTGGTTGTGATCGGTGGCGATATTTGTTGTGGTGAATACGGGAGCAAGCTCGTGCTGAGCGGGCGCGACCTCGTTATGTTTGGTCTTTGCCAAAACGCCCAATTTCCACAATTCCTCATCCAGCTCTTTCATATAAGCGGAAACTCTGGATTTGATCGTGCCGAAGTAATGATCTTCCAATTCCTGACCTTTCGGGGGCAGCGCGCCGTACAGGGTGCGGCCGGTAAACAGCAGGTCCTTTCTGAGGTCGAAGTATTTTTTGTCGACCAGGAAGTATTCCTGTTCGGCGCCTACGGTAGTGGTAACTTCGACGGAATCGGGAGCGCCGAACAATTTCAAAATGCGCTTTGCCGCGGAGTTGATGGCGTGCATCGACTTCAACAGGGGCGTTTTTTTGTCCAAAGCTTCGCCGTTATACGAACAGAACGCCGTGGGAATGCACAGGGTACCGTCTTTTATAAATGCGTAAGAGGTGGGGTCCCAAGAGGTATAGCCCCTGGCTTCGAAAGTAGAACGCAGTCCGCCGGAAGGGAAGCTGGAAGCGTCGGGTTCGCCTTTGATCAGTTCCTTGCCGGAAAACTCCATTATAACTCCGCCCTCGGGAGTGGGGGAAATGAACGAATCGTGTTTTTCGGCGGTCACGCCGCTAAGCGGTTGGAACCAATGCGTAAAGTGAGTCGCGCCTTTTTCGATAGCCCAATCTTTCATTGCGTTCGCAACGACGTTTGCAACTTCCAAAGGCAGCGGTTGATTTTCGCTGATCGCTTGTTTCAGCTCCTTATACGTGGACTTTGGGAGCCTTTCGCGCATAACTTTGTCGTTAAATGCCATAGAACCGAAATTTTTCGAAACGTCCATAAGTTCTCTCCTAACGTGTTTATTAACAAAAAAAGCGCCATGGGTAATAACCCGTAGCGCCTTTGCTATATGCGTATTATAGATGAACGGTTAAACATTGTCAAACGATTTTCAACATTTTTTCTGTCGGATTACACTTTTCCGGAAAAATCGAAATTAGTGGTAATGTAATCGACTCCGAGCCGCATAAAGTACTTTGCAAAGGATAATTTATTTACCGTCCACAAGTTGACTTCGTGCCCCAGTTTATGCGCCTTTCGAATCAGGCAACCGCTGCAATACGTAAACATCAAATCGATGTCGTATCCTTTTTTCAAATAGGCGCGTCCCGACGTGGGATATTTGCCAAGTACCTGCAAACGCAGGGCGGGATTCATTGCGCGCAGTCTTGCAAGGTTTACGAAATGGAAGCTGATGAATATGGCGTTATCCAAACCGACTATGCCGTCGACTATGGATAATAACTCTTTCAACTGATCCTTTTTAGGTTTGCATTTCAATTCGATAACGGGGACTTTGCCGCCCGCCTTGCAAATTTCCAAGTAGCGTTCCATACTGCAAATATACGAATCGCCTTCGATTTTTACCGAACCCAGCTTATTCAGGTTCATGGGCAGTTTCAGTGCCTCTTCGTAGCTGATATTGGAAATCGATACCGACTTGTTGGCAAAGGGATTGTTGTCGTGACAGCATACCCATTTATTGTCGTTCGTGAACCAAACGTCGGTTTCTATACCGTAGAAAAACGGGGATTCGGCGGCTGCCAAAAAAGCTTTTTCCGAATTTTGGTAAAATTTTGAACTTAAACCTCTGTGTGCAATGAAACGAGTCATTTTATCTTCTCCGCAATATATATATAAATATATACC
>DVNF01000084.1 GCA_018714575.1 Candidatus Stercoripulliclostridium merdigallinarum | reverse complement strand
GGTAAAATGGGATCGCAACACTGCATGCGTTTTACGCACGGACTTATTAAAAACGGCGTGCTGACAGCGGTATGCGATATTGCTCCGGAAAGGAAGAAGTGGGCGGAGGAAAAGCTGGCGCCGAAGGGCGTAGAGTTTTTCGACGACTACAAAGCTTTGATAGATTCCGGGAAAGTAGACGCGGTTTTGATAGCGACTCCCCACTATTACCACCCCGTCATGGCGATTTACGCCTTGGAAAAGGGTTTACATACTTTGATCGAAAAGCCGGCGGGCGTTTACACCAAAGCCGTTCGTGAAATGAACGAAGTCGCGGCTGCGAAGCCCGAATTGACTTTCGGCATAATGTACAATCAACGCACCAACAAGCTGTACAGGTTTGCGAAAGAATTGGTCGAAACCGGAAGGCTGGGATCGATGAAGCGTATCAATTGGATAATCACGAATTGGTACCGCCCCCAAGCTTATTACGATCAAGGCGGTTGGCGCGGCACATGGGCAGGCGAAGGCGGCGGCGTATTGATAAATCAATGCCCGCATCAACTTGATCTGTTCCAATGGCTGGGAGGAATGCCCTCCAGCGTCAGAGCGCATACGGAAGTAGGCAAAAACCGCAATATCAACGTCGAAAACGACGTTACTGCTTTTATGGAATACGAAAACGGCGCGACGGGCGTTTTCATTACCTCTACCCACGATTTTCCCGGCACCAACAGGTTGGAAATAGACGGCGACAAGGGCAAATTGGTAATAGAAGGCGGCAAATTGACGTTTACGGAGCTGGAGGTCAGCGAAACCGAATTCAATGCGGTCAATAGAAAATTCATGCCGCGTATTCCGTCCAGAAAGATCAAAAAACGTATCGGTTTGTTGGGACAGGCAAAGATGTTCCTGTTCGAACAGCATACCGGTATCATCAATAACTTTATTTCGAATATTTTGTTCGGTACTCCGTTGATCGCTCCCGGCGAGGAGGGTATCAGAGGACTGACAATTTCCAACGCTATCCACCTTTCGGGTTGGACGGGCGAGAAAGTCACTCTGCCGATAAACGAGGACAAATATATCGAAGAACTTGAAAAAAGAAAAGCCGAGGAATTGGCTTCGGCGAAAAAATCGGTAAAATAACCACTTAAAGGAGCAATATGAAGACACGCTGGTACAAAGACGCAGTTTTTTATCAAATCTATCCGCGCAGCTTTTGCGATTCTAACGGCGACGGAATCGGCGATATCCGCGGAATTATTTCAAAGCTGGACTATTTGAAAGAGCTTGGAGTAAACGCCGTATGGCTTTCCCCCGTATATAAATCGCCTAACGACGATAACGGCTACGATATTTCCGATTACCGCGATATAAACCCCGAATTCGGCACTTTGGACGATTGGAAAGAAATGATCTCCGAAATGCATAAACGCGGCATCCGCTTGGTAATGGATTTGGTCGTAAACCATACCTCGGACGAGCACGAATGGTTCAAACAGAGCCGCTCCTCCGTTGACAATCCTTATCGCGATTATTATATTTGGAGGAAGGGCAGAGGCAAAGACGGCAAACGTCCTCCGAATAATTGGACTTCGCGTTTTACGGGAAAAGCGTGGGAATACGACGAAACGACGGGAGAATGGTACCTGCACCTGTTCAGCAAAAAGCAACCCGATCTGAATTGGGATAATCCCAAGGTCAGGCAGGAAGTCGTAGATATATGCAATTACTGGTTCGATTTGGGCGTAGACGGCTTCCGTTGCGACGTCATAACCTATATTTCGAAAGAGGAAGGACTGCCGAACGGTAAGTTCAATCCTGTAATGTGCGGCGACGAACACTTTGTCTTGGGACCGCATATTCACGAGTACCTGAACGAAGTAAACCAAAAGTCCTGGAGCAAATACGACACGATGATAGTCGGCGAAGCTATAGGCTGTAAATACGCGAACGCCCCCGAATTGATAGGCGAAAGCAGGAACGAATTGGATTCCGCCATCACTTTCGAGCTGATGGACGTCGATATGTGGATGAGCTTCCTCCCGATAAAATTCAACCTGAAAAAGTTTAAATCGGTACAATCGGGGTGGCAGGCTTTGCCCGCCGATTGTTGGCCTACGCTGTACTACGAAAACCACGATCAACCGCGTTCGATCACCCGTTACGGCAACGGATTCGGTTTCTACCGCAACCAATTAGGCAAAATGTTGGCAATTTCCTACTTTATGCTGAGGGGTACTCCTTATGTGTATCAAGGTCAGGAAATCGGCATGACCAACATTCGCTTAAAGCCCGAGGAATACGTAGACATCATGGCTACCAGAGTCTTCGGTTTGGTCAAAAAGCTGTGCCCGCCGCTGATGCCTGTCGCCAAGTGGGCAATGTCCAAACGCGCCAGGGATCACGCCAGAACTCCCATGCAATGGGAAAACAAGACGGGCGCAGGCTTTACCGACGGGAAACCTTGGATGAAGATCAATTCCAACCTGGGCGAGATCAACGTAAAGACGGAAGAATACAATCCCAATTCGATCCTGAACTTCTATAAAAAATTGATAGCTTTCAGAAAGGGTAACGCCATTATCCGCGACGGCAGCTATACCGAATATTTCAATTCTAACAGGAAAGTATATTGCTATAAGCGCGAATTGGACGGAAAGGGCTTTATCGTCATTTGCAATTTCAAGGAAAAGAACGTCGTGTTCAACGTCGATTCGATACCGAACGCGCGCGGCGCAAAGTTGGTATGCTCCACTTGGGACAAACAGGACGAACAGCTGGGCGATTCTATCTTGCTGAAGCCTTACGAAGGCGTTATATACTCCTACGGTACCGACGAAGATTACGCAAAGTATTTTTCCGTAGCATTGAACGAAACCGTTACTCCCGGGAAAGGGACCAAAGCTACCTTTGAAGGCGGCGCGAAAACCAACGCTAAAAAAGCCGAAGAGACAGAAGAGATTCCCGATACTGCCGTGATCGAAGAATCCGTAGCCGTCGCGGTACCCCAAGAAGCAGTTAAAGTCGAGTCGGTAACCGTGATACCCGACGCCGCAGACGCCGCAGACGTATTAGACTCCGCCGCGGAAGAGGCTGAAAGCGACAAAGCGGAAAACGACAAAGCCGAATAATTAAATCGGAAAGCCGATGTTTGTCAGCGGGGCAGGTGCCCCGCTGAATTCATAAGTACATGGAACAGGAAACTTTTTTTACTAACAACACCGAATTGCCGCTTGCCGCGCGCATGCGCCCCGGGGACTTGGACGAATACGCAGGGCAGAAGCATCTGTTGGGCGAAGGCAAGATACTAAGGAAGCTGATCGAATCGGACAAGATAGGTTCGATGATCTTTTGGGGTCCTCCCGGAGTAGGAAAGACGACTCTTGCCAGGATAATTGCCGGGCGGACGAAAGCCGAATTTGTAGACTTTTCCGCCGTCACCAGCGGTATCAAGGAAATAAAGCAGGTGATGGAAAAAGCCGAAAGACGGCGTTTATTCGGTGAAAAGACGATACTTTTCGTAGACGAGATACATCGTTTCAACAAAGCGCAGCAGGACGCTTTTTTGCCGTATGTCGAAAAGGGCAGCATTATTCTGATAGGAGCGACAACGGAAAACCCCTCTTTCGAGGTCAACGGCGCGTTATTGTCACGGTGCAAAGTATTCGTATTGCACGAACTTGCCACCGAAGAGATAGAGGAGTTGTTACGTCGCGCTTTGACCGATCCCAGAGGCTTCGGCAACGAAAAAGTCGAAATTTCCGACGACGAATTGCACGCGATAGCAGTATTTGCCAACGGTGACGCACGCGGCGCGCTGTCGACACTGGAAATGGCTGTACTGAACGGCAACGAAGACGGCGGAATAATAAAGGTAACTCCCGAAAGTCTGGAACAATGTATTTCCAGGAAATCGTTACTGTACGATAAAACGGGCGAGGAACATTATAATATCATTTCCGCGTTGCATAAATCGATGAGGAATTCCGATCCGGACGCCGCGGTATATTGGCTTGCCAGGATGTTGGAGGCAGGGGAGGATCCGTTGTATATCGCGCGCCGAGTCACCAGGTTCGCCGCGGAAGACATAGGACTTGCCGATCCCAAAGCCGTGCAGTTGGCTGTCGCTTGTTATCAGGCATGCCATTATATAGGAATGCCTGAATGTTCTGTGCATTTGACCGAAGCCGTCGTTTATATGTCCCTGGCGCCGAAATCGAATGCGATAGACGTAGCGTACATGCGCGCTAAGAACGACGCGCTGAATACCCTGGCAGAGCCGGTACCGTTGGTGATCAGGAACGCGCCGACGCGGCTGATGAAAGACTTGGGATACGGCAAAGGATACAAATACGCTCACGATTTCGAGGATAAAGTCGCCGATATGCAATGCCTTCCCGATTCGCTGAAAGACAGGGTGTATTATACTCCGGGACAGGAGGGTTTGGAACCTAGGTTCGCCGCACGAATAGACGAGATCAAAGCGTTAAAAGCCAAAGCCAAATCCAAAAAGTAAATATTAATTTACGAACGGAATAACGGTCTGCCATCGGCAGACCGTAGTTTTTTATATGTAGCTTTATATAGTGATTTATATAGATATTAGTCGATTTCGATATCGAAGACTACGGGCATCGTGTCGGCGGTTCCCGGCTTTTCTATGATCAAAGCTTTTGACGTCTGACGCCATTTTAACGGTTGACCGTTTGCCGAAACTCCCTTTATGACGAAACCGAATTCGTCGCGGTCGGCGCGCAAACTTTTCAATTTATAAATCCCCTTTGAATGCGGCTTTAATACAAAGGCGTAAACGTGGCAGGGCTTGTATGTATAGCGGATATCGCGTGAGGTATACTTTAACGAGTCCCCGAAGCTTTCGGCTTTGTGCCGTCTGCCTTCGCCGAAAAGCTTGTAAGGCGAGGAGGAAAATAACGCCGCTGCGTTTTGTTTAGTCCATTTCCCCAAAGCGGTCAGGATTTCCATGTCTTTTTCGTGCAATCTGCCGTCGGCATACGGCCCGATGTTTAAAACGAAAACGCCGTTTTTCGATATGACGTCAGCCATGACCGCGGCAATTTCGGCGGCGGTTTTGTAACGGTTTGTGGTACAATGACACCAGGCGTTTTTCGCCGTTGCCGTGTCCGATTGCCAAACGGACGGGGAAAATCCCGATAACTGCCCACGCTCGCGGTCGTATATTCCGGCGCCGTACATCAACGCGTCCGATTTATATTCGACTGCGACTTGTTCGCCCCAAACTTCGGCAAGGTTATAATAGTATGCTAGAAACTTTTTCATGTACGGACGAAATTCAGGAATCCATACCCACCAATCGAAATACAACGCCTTAGGACGGTACTTTTTAACCAGCTCCGCCGAATGTGCCAACCAATCCTTTAACCACTCCTCGGTAGGAATTATTCCGCGCTCTCCGCGGAGCATGGCATACAAGCCGTTGCGCTTTTCTACCGTAGCCATCGGACCGTAGAAATCGGAGTATCGGCTATCGTTTGCTTCGGTACGGTAACCCAAAGTCTGCGCTCCGTTCATAAACCAAAAATGTTCGGCACGGTGCGAAGACGTTGTAAATACGATGCCGTGTTTTTCGGCGGAGGCTTTTAATTCGCCCAAAACGTCGCGGCGCATGGCTTGCTTTACTGTGGTCCAGCGGCTAAGGTCGGAATCGTAAAGTTTGTAACCGTCGTGGTGTTCGGCAACGGGCATCACGAATTGCGCGCCCGCGGCGGCGATCGTTTCCAACCACTTATCGGCGTCGAATTCGGGCGCGGTAAAAGAGTCTATGAATTTTCGATAGGGGAATTGGCGCCCGTATTTGCGAACGTGGTGCCGATAAACGGGATTGCCTTTATAATACATCATCCTGGGATACCATTCGTTAAGATACGCCGGCACCGAATAAGCTCCCCAATGTATAAAAATTCCGAAACGCGAGTTTTTGTACCACTCGGGAACGGGGTGGGACGACAAGCTTTCCCAATCGGGACGGTATTTTCCCGTAGCGTTGACTTCGTCGATTTCATTTAAAAGAGCTTCTATCTTTTTTTCGTAACTTTCCGTATCGAAAGCGCCGGGTAAACCGTCCATAAACCCTTTCCCTCCGTTAAAGGTTTTCGTCATTCTATTTTTCGTACTAAGGATTTCTTGTAGTTCAATATTTCAGTCAAGACGTTTCCTCAAAAACGATTATACCATAACTTTATGACGAAGGCAATACATAGCGGTTTTAGTAAAAATTAAAAAGCAAAAAATCATTGACA
>DVNF01000083.1 GCA_018714575.1 Candidatus Stercoripulliclostridium merdigallinarum | reverse complement strand
AGCTATGTAATGACGGTTGTAATAACGACCTTCATAGCATATGTTGTTTCGATGATAGTTTTCTTAAAAAGGAATTACAAATAAGCATTTGCTTATGAGTAGCGATATAAAATTAAATTCTTAAAATTTATGACGAATTTTATATCGCCGATACCGATAGGGGCGCCGGCATATTTACATATGCTTTCCTAAATTTATATTTGATAGATAAAGACGGTTTTTTATTTTGCAATGACAGCGCGCAATGATTTTTACAGAGTAAAATTTTTTTAAAATCGCCCCGGATTGTTTGAATAATTGAAAATAATATATTATAATTACTCCGCTATTTTATAAATCGGAAGAAAAATAATACCATAAATATAATTAAAACGGGCTATCGATATGAAAACGAAAGAAATGCACGATTTGAAGACAAATTCCGGTCAATGGTCCGGAAAGTTCGGATTTTTGATGGCTGCCGTGGGTTCTGCGGTAGGGCTAGGTAATATCTGGAGGTTTCCTTACCTTGCAGGTCAACAGGGCGGAGCCATCTTCTTGATCGCTTATGTATTAATAATCGCCGTGGTCGGATTTTCTTTGATGATCGCGGAATTCGCTATCGGCAGACATGCCGCAAAAAACGTCATCGACGCTTACAACTCGCAAAAGAAAGGCTGGGGCTTCGTCGGTATAATCAGCTGTATAGCTTCGTTTTTGATTGTTTCCTACTATTCGGTTATCGGCGGTTGGATAATCAGATACGCGGCAGGCTATTTCGACGGCGGCAGCTTTGTGGCAAGCGGCGACTATTCGTCCGTGTTCGCTTCGTTTACAGGCGGTACGTGGCAACCCATTCTGTGCTTGTTCGCGTTCATGGCGGTTTGCTTGATAATTATATTGCTGGGCGTTCAAAAGGGCATCGAGCGCTTCAATAAGGTTTTGATGCCTTTGCTGTTTGTAATGTTGATCTTCGTCATGATCGTGTCGTTGACAATGGACGGAGCCGTCGAAGGCGTTAAATTCTTTATCGTTCCGGACTTCGGCAGAGTAGAAAGTACGGGCGGTATTATGGGAATTTTCCTGGCGGCTTTGGGACAAGCCTTTTATTCGCTGTCCTTAGGCCTCGGCATAGGTACTACTTACGGCGCTTATGCCAGGAAGGATATTAGCCTTGCCTCCAATACGACTTTGATTTGCGTGTCGGATACGTTGGTAGCCACGATCGCAGGCTTTGCCATTTTGCCCGCAGTGTTCGCCGTTGGCGCAGAGCCTACCGTAGGTCCCGGATTAGTATTCGTCACGTTGCCTTCCGTGTTTGCGGCAATGCCTACCGTCCTTGGCAGTATAGTGGGAGTCGTGTTCTTCCTGTTAGTGTTGTTCGCCGCGATCACGTCCGCAATAGCTTTGATAGAAGTCAACGTTGCCGTTATCACGGAAAAATTTAAGATCCCCAGAAAATGGTCGGCAATAATCATCGTCGTCGCGGCTACCGCATTGGGAATCGTCGTTTCGTTATCGCAGGGCGGCTATATCGGCGGTATCGATATTCTAAGCGTTTTCGATACCTTTGCAAATACGTTCCTGTTGCCGCTGGCGGGAATATTGACCTGCATATATGTCGGATATATATGGAAACCTAAAAACGCTCTTAGCGAAATTACGGCGCACATGGAAAACGGAACATTTAAACTGGGCAAACTTTGGTCGCTGAATATTCGCACCCTTTGCCCGGCGCTGATAGCCGTTTTGTTTGTCTACGGAATAGTCGATCTGTTTATTTAAAGCAGGCTTAAATCGGATACGGGCTCCCGAAAAAATTGTTTCGGGAGCCTTAATTTTTATTTTTATTCTTTAAATTTTAAACGCCGATATTGTCGGAGCCGGTGCGGCAGACTATAAAGCAGCGGTCGGTTTGAAATAGCCTTCCCTCGCTTCAGGCGCAGAAAAATTATTAAACCGTCGCTCCTTCCGAAAGATTCGGAAGGAGCTTTTTTATGCGGAAAAACATATTCATAGAATATGTTAGACATAAAAAACCCATATTGACCGACATCGGTTTCGAGTAGGATTTTTACTAAAATTTTACTTCAAAATGTGCTTTTCGGCAGTTGAAAATTTAACCTTGTCGGAGTATAAAGAGTGCAGAAAAAAGGAGAAAGATTATAGATCTCGGGGCGGAGATCCATGGAGTTAATTATGAAGAAATATACTGTAAACGGTAAACGTATCTTTTTGATGTCGCTGCCGATATTCTTCGAATTGTTTTTACAGCTGTTGGTCGGCAACATTGACCAGATAATGCTGTCGGGGTATTCGGAAACCTCCGTAGCGGCGATAGGAAACGCCAATACGATTATAAATTTGGTTATAGTAATTTTAACGATGGCGGCTTCGGGCGGCATGATCGCGCTTACTCACTACATAGGCGCGGGGGACGAGCAGAAGCAAAAGACAGCCATAATCTGGACGTTCGTTTTGGGCGGAGCTTTCGGGCTGATATTCACAGTGATCTTGGTGGCGGCGGCTAAGCCTTTGTTGACGGCGTTGAACGCTCCGCAGGAGATAATCCCCGAAGCCGCGGGCTATATCACCGTAGTAGGCGCAGGGTTGATTTTGCAGGCGCTGATGCTGTCGGGTACCGCAGTTTTAAGGAGCTTTTCCAGGCTGAAAGATATATTGATCATTGCGGTCGTAATGAATCTGACCAATATTTTGGGTAACTGGTTATTGATAAACGGTATCTCGATCTTCCCCGAAATGGGAATTATGGGCGCCGCTATCTCTACCGATTTTTCAAAGTTTTTGGGCTTGGCGATCACGCTGATCGTCCTCAGGTTCCGTTCGCCCGTCAGGGTAAAGATTGCCGACTTTAAGAAAATGGATATGGCAACCTTTAAAGACATCATCAAAGTGGCTTTGCCCACGGGAACCGAAACGGCTTCGTATAACCTTTCGCAGATAGTCATTTTGAGTTTTATAAACCTGTTCGGAACCTCGGTAATAAACACCAAAGTTTATTGCAGCATGTTGGCGAACATTTCCTATCTGTATTCGACGGCGATCGCGCAATCGACTCAGATCAATATCGGATATCTGGTAGGCGCAAAGGAATATTCGATGGTGTCCGGGCGCGTCGGAACGACCACTTTGATTTGTATAGGCGTATCGGTAGCCGTTGCCGCAATACTGTGGCTGACTTCCGATTTCGTGGTGGGTATGCTGTCCACCGATCCGGTGGTGCTGGAGCTATCGAAGACTATACTGTTGATAGACGTCGCGTTGGAGATAGGACGTGCGGTCAACCTGGTCATGACCAGGTGCCTTGCGACGGTAGGCGACATCAACTTGCCTGTCACGATAACGATCATGATGGAATGGGCGGTCGAGGTCGGATTCGGCTATTTGTTCGGCGTACATTTGGGATACGGCTTGGTAGGTATTTGGATAGCCATGGCTGTGGACGAAATTTTGCGCGGCATATTCTTTGCGGTAAGGTTTTTCAGAAAGAAGTGGATGCATAAGGAGCGCAAAAAAGACATCGTATTGCCGCCGAAAGCCGATATTTTGGAAGCTGTCAAGAGCCCCAGAACGCTGTTCGAAGGGCTGTCCAGGGCTTTCAGAATAGACTAAGGAGCCGAACGCTAAAAACATTGCTTAATCTTTTGTCATATGATAAAATTGTGACATGAGATTATTCATAGCCTTGGAACCGGACGGAAAGACTGCCGAGAAGATATACGGCGCGGCAAAAGCCGCAACGTCGGCAGCCGTCCCTCCGGAAAAATTACATGCGACTTTACGTTTTATAGGCGAAGCCGATCCCGAAGCGTTTGCAGGCGTTTTGGACGGTTGTCGAGACTTTAACGAGATAATTTCCGCTCCCATCGAAGTAAGAAATCTGTCGGGAGCGACCGCTATAATATACGAATCCGCCGGCGCCGATGAGTTGGCAAAGCTGGTTGGAAGTTCACGTTTTTTACCGCATATCACGGTCACAAGAAAACAATGCGACGAAAGAAAACTTTCGGACAGCCTTAGGGACATAGGTTTTGCAAGGTTCACGGCTGTTTCGTTGATGCAGTCGCGCACGGATACGGGTAAATATATTCCGTTGCGCACTGTCTTTTTGCGCCCGAAATTGCCGTTCAAATGCGTTTTGTTTGATTTGGATGGTACTCTGTCCAATTCCGGACCCGGCATTATAGGGTCGGTAAAATACGCGTTGAAAGCCATGAACGTTACCGATTACGACGAAAAAGTGCTGACCAAATTTTTGGGGCCGCCGTTGGTGTGGTCGTTTAAGACTTATTTGGGGCTTTCCGACGCCGATGCGGAAAAGGGACTGCGGCTGTATCGCGAAAATTATAACGAACAGGGCGGCAAATACATTGCCGAGATATATCCGGGCGTAACAGAAACCTTGGAAACGCTGAAAGCCAAAGGAATAAAGATGGCTGTGGCAACGGTAAAGCCGCAAAATACGGCTACGGAGGTTTTGGAGCATTTCGGGTTGATAAAATATTTCGATTATGTCGCCGGCAGTCCGCCCGACATAAAGCACGCCGAAAAGCAGACCGTGATAATGACGGCGCTGAACGCGCTGGGATTACAGCCGGGCGCCGATATTATAATGGCAGGGGACAGAGTGTTCGACGTCGAATCGGCAAAGGCGTTAGGATTGTCCGCGTTCGGAGCTTCTTACGGTTTCGGCGGCAGAGAGGAACTGAAAAGCGCCGGCGCCGATTACGTGTCCGACAGATTGACGGAGCTGTTGACGTTATTTTAGGATAAATTAAATTATGAACGGATTCAAATTGGAAATGCACCTGCATACCCTAGGAAACAGCCGTTGTGCAAAAGTGTCGGCTGACAGGGCGGCGAAGATATACGCCGACGCGGGATATGACGGAGTAGTGGTCACCAATCATTGGAACAGGAACATTGCGGAAAATTATTTTGCCGATTCGTCTGATAAGATAAACGAATACTTAAAAGGCTACTACGCGATGAAAGCTACCGGTATACACACGCTGTTCGGCGTGGAATTGGCGCTTCGCGAGGATTTTTATTCGCCGCTGAACAGGCGCGGAGCCGAAATTCTGGTATACGGAATAACCGCGGAAGAGTTTAGGGAGTACGGCGAAAGCCTGTACCGAAACAGTTACGACGGTCTTAGACGATTGGCAAACGATCGCGGCTGGCTGTTGTATCAGGCGCACCCGTTCAGGGAACGGTCGAAGCGCGTGCCGCCCGAATTTTTGGACGGAGTAGAAGTGTATAACGGAAACCCCAGGCATATAAACGCTAATGCGATTGCCGCTATCTATGCCGAAAAGCATCGGCTGAAACCTAGCGCCGGCAGCGATTTTCATCAGGCGGGCGACGTAAAGTCCGGGATATGCTTTCGCGATAAGATAACCGACGAAAAGGCGTTGGCTGCGGCGTTGTCGTCCGACGCGTTCCGAATATTTAAAAACATAAAAAAGCTAAAACAGGTATCCGAAAAAGCTATTTCAGAAACCTGAAAATGATATTACATAAGACTAGGGGACAGAGGAAGAACCGTTGGAAGTTTCGGAGGCAGGGAAGAAAACCGAATTTTTAAATTATCGTCCGCCGTTCTTTGCCGCGATCAGTTTGGCGTGCGGTATCGCCGTTTCGGCGCTGCTTAGAAATATTTGGTGGTCGGAAATAGTTGCCGCCGTAATTTTTATCGCGCTGTTTATTATCGGGATATACAAAAAGAATAAGCTGATGCGTTTGCTATGCGGTTGGACGGCGGCAGGGATAATCGTATTTTATCTGTACTATGCCTATACCGTTACAATGCCGATTGCGGAATACGGCTATGTGACGGGCAGAGTCACCGAGCTGATGACGGTGTACGACAACGGCGGCAGATATTTGCTGACCGAAGTTACTTTTAACGGCGAGGAATTAAAGGGGTATGCGGAGCTGACTACGGTGCAAAAGCTGTCGGTAGCGGACGTTATCGGGTTTCAAGGCAGGTTGTTTCTTGCCGATATAAACCCTTTCGATTCTTACGGAGCTTCGTTAATGGGCGACGGTATCAGATATATCGCGGAAACCGATTATTTGTCGTTAGTCGCGCAAGATACTCCGACGGTCGTCGAAAGGATCAAAGAAGCATTGTATAACACTTTGACGGCTAACACCGATACCGAATCTGCCGGTATGATTATGGGATTGATGTTAGGTGAACGCGGCGGCATATCGCGCGAAGTTTCGCAAACGCTGTCCGCGGCGGGAATATCCCACGTTTTATCGGTTTCGGGTTTGCATGTTTCGTTCATGGCGGCAATGGTATACGGTTTTATGCGCCTGATAAGGCGGCCGCCGAAAAAGGCGTTGATACCGCTGGCGATAATACTGCCGTTTTACTGCTTGTTGACGGGATTCGAACCGGGTGTGATTCGCGCTTCCGTTACCACGTTGGTTTTTCTGATCTCGCTTTCGACTAAGGGAAGATACGACGCATTGAACGCGCTTAGTGCTTCGGCAATCGTGATTTTGGCGGTAATGCCGTGGTCGCTGTTCGATTTAAGCTTTCAAATGAGCTACGCCGCAGTCCTGGGTATCATTCTGTTCTACCGCCCGATATACAGAGCGATAGTGCCGTGGAAGAGCAATAAAAAGTCTTTCGTATGGGTCAGGAAAGCGGGACAGGCGGTGGCGCTGTCTATATCCGCGAACGTATTGCTGACGGGGATATTATTATCGGTTTTCGGCAGCTTTGCCGTCTATTTTATCCCTGCCAACTTTATCGCCGTGCCGATAGCGTCTATAATATACATGCTGTCGGTTCCCGTTTCGTTGTTATCGTTAATAATACCGGAATCAGGGATCCTGTTTACCCCTATAGGGTACCTGACAAGGATATTTATAGATTTTTCCGCGTTGTTTGCCGGGCTGCCCGGCGGTACCGTCCATGCTGCCGTTCCTATGGCTGCGGCGGCGCTGTTCTGTTTCGGTCTGGTGTTCGGATCGGACATTAATTTGTTGAACAAAAAAGTCAAATTTACCGTTGCGGGAATCTCGACGGCATTTTTCGTTATCATGCTGTTCACCGGCTGAGCCGCATTTATTAAATAAAATTTAAAGTACTTGTCAAAGCTTAACCTTTATAGTATAATTACCACATGGCGGCAAAAACCGGCTCCGGCGTACACGCATCGGAGTTTTCCCTTGAAAATAATTCGTTTTGTTATTTGGAAGGCGACGACGTATATTGGCGCCGAGTCGTCGTCGATAAATTTATCCGCGCTGTGCCCGAAGAATACCGTGATTTTAATTTAAAGAGGTTGCCCTCGGGCTGGACGTCGGGGGATTTGTCGGAAGCCGTCAGCGCCATATCTCCGTTTTTCGATCAACCCATTGTCGTGATTTGCGGCAGTATATCTTCGGACGGCAAGAAAAAGGACGCGAAACCGTCTAAAAAAGAGGGCAAAGAAGAAACCGTTTCAAAGGCGGATACCGAAAATTGGAACGCAATTATGTCGGCGGCAGGCGCGGCAGACGCGGTAAAAGTATTGATCTTAGACGGAAAGATCCCGAGTACGTTTAAAAAGCAAATGACTGCCGTGGACTGTTCGAAACCGGACGCCGCAGTTCTAAGAAAGCTGATCGAAAAACTTGCCTCCCCTTATAAAATCGATTTTAGGGCTAGTAACGCTTTGGCGGAAAGAACGGACGGCAATGCCGAAAGGATAGCCAACGAATTAGAAAAGCTGAAGAGTTTTTGCGACGGCAAGGCGATAGCATACGATGACGTGACGGAATTGGTCGCGGACACAATGGAAAGATCCGTATTCGAACTGACCAACGCTTTGGCGGACAAGGACAAAGCTCGCGCAAAAGCGTTATTGGACAGGTTTATTTCGTCGGGAGTCGCATATCCGCAGCTGTTCAGGTTGTTGATTTCGCAATACAGGCGGCTGTTCTATGCGGCGGTATCGCCGTTGGGGGACAAGGAGCTTGCCGAAACGATGGGAGTAAAGGAATACGCCGTGACCAAAAACCGCGCCGCGGCTAAAAAGTACGGAAAACAAACGCTGAAAAAGGTGCTGGATCTGTTGGAGCGCGCCGAATTCGATTATCGCAGCGGCGTCGATTCCGACGAAACGGCATTCAATTCCGCTTTTGCGGATATACTCACTATATAGCGAGGTAAAAACGATGATAAAATCTTTTTATGAAAAATTGGGCAAATTACCGGTATGGTCCGGTATGATAGCCGTTTTGGCGGCTTGTATTGTCGCCAACATTCCGACGATGTTGCAATTCGACGCCATCTTTGCGGAACTGCTGGACGTGTATGCGGAAGCCGTACCCGGGTTCAATATCCAAAACCTTCCTCCGTATTACAAATACGTCGTTTCGATTCTTTCCGCAGTCGTTTCGTGGGGTATATTCGAATTGATACTCTATTTCGTCACTATGCTGGCGTTACAGGGATCGGCTCGCAGAATGAATAAAAATATGTACTATAATGCGGCGCGCTTTACCTATGCCGTAGAGAAGCTGATAGTAGGGCTGTATGCTTTGACTTCGGTATACGCTCCCGAAGTGTACGTTTATTCATATCAATGGCTGGATTTCATCCTGGTAACGCTGATGTTCAGTTTCTGTTTTATAGGAATAAAGGAAAAATATATCAACGATAATTTCGTGTTCGATATTTATTCCAGGTTGTATTCGATATGGTTTATTTACAGCGGGATCGTCGCGGTGTTGGATTTCATGATAACCGTTTTGGATCCCGCAGCCACGGTACCCGCCATAGTCCAAACTTCGGTGATGTTGGCATTGGTGGGTATAGCCGCGCTGATATTGTATTTGATGCTTTTCAAAAAACTGAAAAAGGAACAGACCGAAAACAGGAAACGTTTCACTCCTCCGCCGACGTTCGGACCGGGACCCGGATCGGGCAATGCGGGAGGTTCCGACAAAACGTCGTCGGACGACGAAATTTTCAAAGGTTACGGACTGTAAGGAGGAGGGTATATGCTGCTTGCCGTTAAAGCCGCGACGCTGACGATCGACATATTGACGATAGCGGGCGTTTTGGGCGCAATGTTTTTCTTCTTCTTCAAAAAGAAGAGCGTAAAGCTGATGGCGATATATGCCGCGGCTTTTGTGGTATACGTCGTGGTGTTGTTGCTGGACGAATACTTCGGCATACCGGTGCCGATAGCCAGATCGCTGATGACGGCGGTAGTGTGGTTTATGATAGCCGCGCTGGCGGTGGTATACCAATCGGATCTGAAGGTCACATTTTTCAACCTGACGGCTTCGCACGAAAAGAGCGCTCCCGAAAGCTCCGATCTTTCGGATGAGGAACTGAGGAACGCCGTCGAGGAAATCACAAAGGCGTGTCAAACGATGTCCAAAGCCAGGACGGGCGCTTTGATCGTTATCGCTCCGACAACCGTAGCTCAACACATATTGGATACCGGAGTGGAATTGGGCGCCGTCGTGTCCGCCGCTTTGTTGGAAGCCATATTTAATACTCGCGCGCCTTTCCATGACGGAGCCGCAATAATAAAAGGCAACAAAGTGTTGGCGGCAGGGTGTTTCTTACCGCTGTCGCAATCGCAAACGGTTGCAAAGAACCTTGGGACCCGCCACCGCGCAGGTATCGGAATAACGGAAGAAACCGATATGTTGACGATAATCGTCAGCGAAGAGACCGGTATTATTTCGGTGGCAAAGCACGGCGAACTGCGCCGTTTCGTCACACCGGACAGACTGCGTGACATTTTGCACGAAATATTGAAAATTGCTCCGCATACAAAATCCAGGATGATATAGATAGAGGACGATATAGAATATGGAAAACAATACCGAAAGAGTTGTAAAAGTACCTAAGATCCTACTGCCGAAAAAAGGTATCGACATGGAAAAATGGGCTACTATCGCCTGCGATCAATTTACTTCGACTCCCGAATATTGGGAACGGTTGGTCGCTTTCGTCGGCGACAGCCCGTCGACGTTGAAACTGACTTGTCCGGAAATATATCTTTCGCGCGACGTTTCCGGCGAAGTAAAAAAAGTGCAGGCTGAAATGCGCAAATACCTGGACGAAGGAATCTTTGACGAACGCGAAGGGTTTGTTTTGGTAGAAAGACAGGTAGGTAACGATTACAGGATCGGACTGATGGCGGCAATCGATCTGGACGCATACGATTGGCACAGAGTCAGAACTCCGATCCGAGCCACCGAGGACACTTTGATGGAACGTCTCCCCGTCAGGATCGCGATCAGAAAGGGCGCCGAGATCGAGGCTCCGCACGCGATAATTTTGATGGACGACCGCGAAAAAGATATTATCGAGCCGTTGTACGCCGCGCGTGACGGATTTGAAAAGCTGTACGATTTCGAATTGAATATGGGCGGCGGCCACATTCGCGGCTGGTTGGTGCCGAGGCAACGGGAACAGGAAATTTTGGACAAGATCGCAGCCTTGAACACGCCCGAATTACAGATTGAAAAATACGGCTCCGACGCCGGAATAATGCTTGCCGTCGGCGACGGCAATCACTCTGTCGCAACGGCAAAGGTTTGCTACGAGGAGCTGAAACAGAGCTTGACCGGCGAACAGCAAAAGACCTGCCCCGAAAGGTACATGTTGGTGGAGTTGGTCAATTTGCACGGCGGCGGCATGGAGTTCAGCCCCATACACCGTTATTTCAAAGTGCGCGACGACGAATTCGTTGCAAAACTCAAAGCCTCGTTGTACGGCGACGGCAGGTTGAAAATCATGTACAAAGGCGGCGAAGAATACATAAAGTGCCCCGAAAACGCGGGTACCGCCATTACTGAAATTCAACGCTTGGTCGAAGCCTATATAAAAGAAACCGGCGCCGAGATCGATTACGTTCACGACGTTATACACTTGAAAGAATGCGTGGATAAATCGGACGGCATGGGCATAGTCATGCCCGCGTTTTCGCGTTCCGATCTGTTCGGTTATGTCGTAAACGTAGGCAATTTACCTAAAAAAGCTTTTTCTATCGGCGAAGCCGAACAAAAAAGATATTACTTGGAATGCAGAAAAATTAAGTAGAGGAACAGGAACAAGATGAAAGTATGTAAATTCGGCGGTACTTCGATGGCTACCGCGGCTTCCGTAACAAACGTAAAGAACATAATACTGTCCGACCCCGACAGAAAGTTTGTCGTGGTTTCGGCTCCCGGAAAACGCTTTTCGGGCGACACAAAGGTGACGGATCTACTGTATGCGGCGTATGCCGAACAGCAAAAGAACGGCGACGTTATAAGACTTCTGGACGAAATCAAATCCAGGTTTGTCACTTTGGCGACCGAAATGAAAGTCGAGATCGATTGGGATTCGGAATTCAAAACCATATACGACGGGATCGCGCGTTCGGCGACAGACGACTATGCCGCCAGCCGCGGCGAATATCTTAGCGCCGTACTGATGGCTAAGGTCTTGGACTTCGATTTTGTAGACGCCGCCGAACTGATAAAATTCAGAAAAGACGGCAGTTTCGACGCCATGCTGACCAACGACTTGGTGGAAAAACGTTTGAAACACGCCGAAAAAGGAGTAGTCGTTCCGGGATTTTACGGCAGATTGCCCGATCGCACGATAAAGACTTTTTCGCGCGGCGGTTCCGACTTTACC
Source organism: Candidatus Stercoripulliclostridium merdigallinarum (assembly GCA_018714575.1). Lineage (GTDB taxonomy): Bacteria > Bacillota > Clostridia > Christensenellales > DTU072 > Stercoripulliclostridium_A > Stercoripulliclostridium_A merdigallinarum. The sequence goes on along the minus strand of DVNF01000083.1, from coordinate 12,411 downwards.
GGCGCCATTATCGCGCGCGGCGTTGCTGCGGATATATATGAAAACTGGACGGACGTCGACGGGTTTATGGTAACCGACCCCAGGATCGTTTCCGATCCGCAACTGATAGACGTTTTAAGTTACGAGGAACTAAGGGAACTTTCCTATATGGGCGCCAGCGTTTTGCACCCCGATTCCGTTTTCCCGGTACAGGCAGGCGGTATTCCGATAAATATCAGGAATACTTTTGCTCCGGAAAAGCCGGGAACGCTGATACTAAAAGACGTTTCGGGTTACGACAGACCCTTGGTAACGGGCATTGCCGGCAGAAAAGGCAACACCAACATAACCGTTGCCAAAGCCATGATGAACGACGAAGTCGGTTTCTGTAGGAAAGTCCTCAGCGTTATCGAAAGGTACGGACTGTCCGTCGAGCACGTTCCGACCGGCATAGATACGATGAGTATCGTCATTTCGGATATGCGCGCCAAACACGTCGACGGCGAAAAGCTGTTAAACGATATTCGCGGTATGGTCAACCCCGATTCGATAGAAGTTTCCGAATCGATGTCGCTGATAGCCGTCGTCGGACACGGCATGGCGAATACTCCCGGTACCGCGGCAAAGATCTTTACCGCGTTGTGGAAAGCCGGCGTAAATATCAGGCTGATCGACCAGGGCAGCAGCGAATTGAATATCATAATCGGAGTAGAGGACGACGATTACAATGCGGCTATTGCCGCCATTTACGACGCCTTCTTTAAGGCATGAGCGCATGAGTATAGTTAAAGTAAAGGAATACCTGCGTCGTTTCGGTTACGAGGACAGGATAATCGAACCGGAGGAGCCTACTCCGACCGTGGAATCCGCGGCAAAGGCATTGGGGACGGCGCCGCAAAACATAGCCAAAAGCCTTGCGGTAGCCTTGAAGGATCGCGATATAATAATTGTCACGGCAGGGGACGTAAAGTTGGATAACGCTTTATTCAAAGCCTGCTTTCACGAAAAGGCGCACTTTATACCCTTCGAAGACACGGAAAACCGTATAGGTCACGCGCCCGGAGGCGTGTGCCCGTTCGCGATAAATCCCGGCATTAAAGTGTATCTGGACGAATCGTTAAAACGGTTCGACACGGTATATCCTGCGGCGGGAAACGATCGTAGCGGCGTTCGGCTGACTCCGGAGGAGCTGTATAAACTTTCGGCGGCGGAAGGTTGGATCTCCGTTACGAAGCTAAAATAAGCAATACAAGAAACAAGAAACAAAAAAATAAACTCAAAATATAAACAGGAAGTAACCGAAAGCATCATGGCTTTCGGCGGACTATCGGCGAATGAAATATATATACTACGACATAGAGTGCAGCGACGGTTTCCATATGTGCAGTTTCGGATACGTCGTTGCCGACGAAAACTTCAACGTCCTTGAAAAAGAGGATATTTTGATGAATCCCGAAGCCATTTTTCATACGGGGGCTTGGGGAAAGAATCGCGAAAAGGACCCCGGTATCGAGTTGGGATATCCGAAGGAAGTTTTCCGCAAAAGTCCGAAATTTCCCAAACATTATCAAAAGATCCGCGCGTTGCTGACGGACGAAAACGCCAAGATAATAGGCTTTTCGCACAATAACGACGCGCTTTTCCTGACAAAAGCTTGTAAACGCTATTCTTTACCGACCATTTCATATCGCTTCTTTGACGTGCAGGACATGTACGGCGAATTGTTCGATAAGAAAAATCAAGTGGCTTTGAACACGATCGCCGAGGATCTGAACGTCGATTTAACGGGCTTCGTCATGCACCGAAGCGACGAAGATTCTTTGATCACTATGTTGGTGGCAAAGGCTTTGGCGGAAAAGGAAGGCGTCGGGATCGAGGAACTGATCCGAAAATGTCCGCTTTCGCACGGCGAAGTCACTCCGCAGGGGCGTTGCGTCTACTACGTCAGGGAACAGCGCCGCCGCGAAAAGTGGAAGAACGCTCACCGCCGTTCCGAACATATGAACGACACCAATTTAAAGGAATTCAGACGCTATTTATCCTCTCTGTCGCCCGATCCGGAATTGAAACAGCTGTTCCTGAACAGGAACGTCACTTTGGATTCCGGTTACGAATACGCCAATTACCGCGGAACGTGCTTGATCGCGGCAGAAATAATCCGCCGCGGCGGCAGGTACGTCAGAATGGGCTCCGAAGCCGATACCTATATCAAAGCCTCAGAAAAAAAGTGCTATCGCCTGCCATATATAAAGCGCTCCGAGGAGCACGGGAAACAGGTGGATTTCCTGACCTTACAGGATTTTATGCGTATGACGGGGATCACGGAGGAAGATTTGGAGAATGCGCCGTTCCCGATTTTCGAAGGAGCCGTCAAAATTGCCAAGATCCCGCAAGTCGAAGGCGCGGACGAGGCCGCACAACCCGATAAATCCGACGGGAAATTGGTGACCAAAAAGAACGCTAACCGCCGCAGACGTAGCAGACGCCGCCGTCCTCGTACCGATACGACAGCAGACAAGACAGTAGAAAATTCAGCCTCCGCGTCGGCAGAGGACTAGTCGGCAGAAATAAGCATTATCCGAAAGTAAAAATATAAAAGCGCCCGAACGGGCGCTTTTTTCGGCGGAAACGGGTTTTTCGGAACTTAGAAAGTCGGCATGACGATTTTCGGTCCGGCATAATCCATTACAATCGAAAAACTGCCGTCAGCGTCGGAAATTTTGTTCAAACGATTTTGAATGGCGCGCACGATTATATAATTGCCGTCCGAACAGTACTTGTAATAGGGGCTGTCGGGATCGGTGACGGTAAACGAAAAAGTTTCCGTAACGCCTTCGGTCACCGAAAACGCTACACCGCTTACAGGGGATATTTTTTCTTTCGGCAGATCCAATCCGACTATAAAGTTTTCGGGAACGTACGGGAATATTTCGGGCAGATTTAAAAATTCCTCCGCCGTGACGTCGAATACGGGCGGTTCGTCGCCTTTGAACAAGGCAGTACGGTAATCGGAAGCGTCAGCGTCTTTTGCCGGTACGTTGTCGGGCAAAGCGTGCCCGAAATAGATATATTCGTGAGAAATCGATACGGTTCCCGAAGTTTCCTTGTCGAATACCGCAGAGATTTTGGAATCGGAATCCACCGAATAATTCAGCTTATAGGTGACGTTCGGTTCGGCGGAATGCGAATATTTAACGTAAAAATTCTGAGTATCCTTTGCCGCCGTAACGGCTTCCGAATATGCCGTATAGCGTTCGTCCAGATCGGCGGAAGAGGTGCAACCCGACAGAGCCAAAACTCCGAACAGCGAAACTAATATTAAAACTGAAACGATAACGGCTGTTTTACGCATTTTCGTTCTCCTGATTATTCTCTTGATCAAGTGCATCGGCGGTTATATCTGCGGTGGTCTTTGTTGTGACGTCGTCTGCATTTGTATCGGTCGCGTCCGAAGCTGCGGTTTCCTCGTCAGCCCGTGCCGGACGACGCAGTTCACGTTCCTCGCGTATCACGCTGTCGGAAATCTCTCCGGAGGACAGGATCGAGGCGTCCGTATAGCCGTCCGAAACGTTTTGACGTTCCGCGCGAAGCTTCAAATCTTCTATTATGGCGCGGTGTTTCTTTTCGCTTAGGTCCCAGAACAAATAAGGTATGGCCACGCCCAAACCGCCTACGGCGGTGACTACGGCAAGCGCCCGGAACAGGGGATCTCTGACTACAGGGTCGAACAGGACGTCGTAATCGTCTATGACGCCCATTTGCTCCTGAATTACGGGGATAATAAAGTTAGTACCCAAGGCAATCGCCTGACCGATCATTCCAAGGTTGCCGGAAATGCCCTCGTAACGGTCGCCCGTCTTCCATTGCTGATAATCCAGGGCGTCCGCATTCATGGCGGGCTGGGTGACGATCTGGACGGCGATTCCAAACATATTCAGGTAAATGACTATATACAATAAAATCATGTTACCAGGCAAAATAATCAACAGAATCGCGCTGAGCGTTACCAAAACGTTGGCAGCCACCGCGGTAACGCGTTTTCCGAAAGCCTTTACAAGGAAGGGTGCCAGGAACATGCCTATTCCCGAAGCCGTGCCCATTGCCAGGGACAGCACCGATTGAATTTCGGCATTTTGCAACATGTATATGTAGATCCAGTTCAAAACGTTGGTGATACCCACGCGCGCGAACTGCATCCAAGTGGCGATATTGATTATCCACAGGTACTTGTTCCGTACCACTTTTTTCATTCCGTCCCGGAATTTTACTTCGGCATTGTAATTTTTAGGAATGATGATACGTTCTTTCGTGCCGAAATAGCACAATAAAGTTATTAAAAAGCCCAACCCGGTAAACAGCGGCGCTATCAGACGGTAGAAGTCTTGATCCAATTGTCCGTTCGGGAAAGCCGTGCTGATCAACGGGAAAACCGCGCCCGTAATGGTCGGGGCCATGGAGTATACCAAAGACGAAATTGTAATTATGGAAGTGCGTTCCCGGGAATTAGGACTGATCAGGTAGGCAAGCATGGTATATTGTCCGTAGTAAAATGAATAAACGAAATTCGTTACTACAAAAATGATACCGACGACTACCGCCATCGTGATTTCGTTCCAGCCCGGATCCATGAACGCAAGAGCTGACATTAAAATCGCGCAGGGGAAGCTGGTCCATAACAGCCATGGTCTGGCTTTGCCTTTGTTCCCGGGTGGGTGATCGATCAGATACGATTTCAGCGGCTGTAATACCAATAGGACTATAGAACCGACCGTTGCGATTATGGCAAGAGTAGTAGGCTTTATTCTGTAAATAGAACCTAACAACAGGGAGTTCGTGCTTACCAGCAGCAATGAGGATATCGCCGCGATAAATTGCACGCCCATGCCGCCTACGGAATAAGCCACCACTTCTTTGCCGGGGACATACTTGCCTTCGGCAGGTTTGTTCCAGTGTAAGAAAAAGTCTTTTACGACGCCGATTATTTTGTTCATCCCAACTCCCGGCAAATATTGCCTTTATAATTATTTTTATGATAACATAAACGTTAGATAAATTCAAGACGGCTTAAAATACAAAATAAGCCGACGGAAAAAATAAAAACTTTAGGCAATAGCTTTGGAGGAAAATTAAAATAAAGGCTCCCGAAAAAACTGTTTCGAGAGCCTGAAAACGACTATTTCGATTTTTTATTCAGCGCCAGTCTTGCCCGTCTGTGCTTGGATCGTTCAATGCGCTTGTGCCGTGCAACGACTCGGTTTTCGCGGAAAACCCAAACGCTTGTAATGAAGATATTGACAAACGAAATCAGCATTGTGACAGGGAAAAATACCGTTGACAATACCGACAGCGTCAAATTGTATTCCATCGGAGTCAGCACGTCGCGGAGTTTAGAATATTTCGGCAGGTATATCAAAAACCTTGCGCCGTGGCGTTTGCGCTCGACGTACCTGATATTGCCGCCGTGGCGCAGCATTATTTCTTTGGCGTTGGCAAGGCCCACTCCGGTGCCGCCGCCCGATTTTCTTGCCTTGTCCCCGGTATAATACCTTTCGAATATCAACGGCACGTCTTCCGGCTTTACACCGGGACCCGAATCGATTACGTTGATTATTAAATTCTTTGTCGAGGTCAATATCGTGATACGGATCCTGCCGTTTTCGGGAGTGTATTTTATCGCGTTGGAAATGACGTTAAACAGTACCGAAATAAAATCCGATTCGTATATGGCGATCCTGACGTTAGGAATACGCGAAACAGAAACGGAGATGTGTTTTTTAAAGGCGGGCTCCAACGCTCTGCCAAGTACAGACGGCAGGAAATCCCGTAGCTTTACTAAGCGAATACGGCTTTTCAACTGCTCTGCGGAAGCGCCGGCGTCGTCGATTATCTTCATCACGATGTCGTTCATTTCCATGCACTTTTCGCGTATCAGCGACAAATAATCGCGGTCGTCCATGCCGTCCTGCATGCTTTCGGCATATCCCGAAATCAAAGCTAAATACATTTTCATATCGTGAGTGACCGCGGCGATTTGCCTTTGAGTGCGCTCGTCGGAAGACGACAACAGGGTGTTTTTTTCCAAGATAGTCAGCCTGAGGTCTTCCAAAGCCGCGTATGCGGCGTGTAATTCGCCGCTTCCCGCCGTGGAAATTTTTTCGGTAACCTTATCGTCCTGTAGACGTCTGATCAATTTTGTCAGCTTTCTGACTTCTTGGCCGTTATTCATGCTTTTTCCCTTCGGATCTTAACCGTTTCAATTCTCGTTTCAATACTTCGTCCGGATCGGATAGGTGCTTGATATGTTTTTCTTTCGAAATCTGCGCCGACGTAACCAATATTCTGATAAGGGAATATATCATGCCGAAAGGTAAAAAGATATATCCCAACATCATAAACGAATGCAGCCTGCGTTCTCTGACCGCCAGGGATACTTCCTCTTTGTTTTTGTCGTATCTGGGGATCATCAGCTCGATAGCCGCGCCGCGCCGCCTTTTCAGCGCGTAAACGAATCCGTGATGCGCGGCGACAATTTGCTTTACGGCGGATAAGCCGACTCCGGAACCCGATTTTTTATCGGTGGTGTAATAGCGTTCGAAGATTTTTTCCAATTTATCCGGATCGATCGGTTGTCCGTTATCCGACACGCGGATTTTCAGATATTTCTTGCCCGCCTTTGCAATCACTTTAACGCGACCGCCTTTGTCGGTAAACTTTGCGGCGTTAGACAGCAAGTTTTGAATCACCGAACGGAAAGCGCCGACGTCCACGTAGACGTTTACGTTGGGGCTGTTGGAAACTTTTAACCTGATACCCTTATCTATTACGGGCGCCGCACCTTTTAAAACGGCGTCGGGAAAAAAATCCTTTACGGCAACGACTTCGAATTTTCCGCCTTGAACCTTCTTTTTGGCTTCGGAAATTATGTTTAAAACGATATCGTTCATCTCCAAACATTTTTCGGAGATCAACTTTACGTAATCGCGGTCGTCCAATCCGTCGGACAGACACTCCGCATAGCCCAATATGACCTGTAACGGAGATTTCAGGTCGTGAACGACGTCGGAAAGCGCACGGTAATACCTGCCTTCGGCTTTACCGGCTTCGTCGGAAAGCAGCAGAAGCGTTTTTCGGAGATCTTCGATATGCGTCGAAACGACTTTTAATTCGTGAGAGCTTGCTATAAAAACAGGCGAGGCGAAATCGCCCCGCTTCATGTTTTTCAGGGAATCAACCAGCTTTCTGGTTTCGCTTGTCGCGGCTAGCTTTGCCATTTGTACCCTAATCCCCAAACCGTGACAACGTTTTTAATGCCTTTGGCTTCCAGCTTTTCGCGTAGCCTCAGGACGGTCACGGCCACGGTGTTTTCGTCTATATATTCGTCTTCGCCCCAAACGCGGTCGATCAGCTGCGACTTGGAAAATATCCTGTCCGGGTTAGCGGTCAGAACGTCCAGCATTTTGAATTCTTTAGCCGTCAACTTCAACGGCTCGTTCATAACGCGCGCTTCGAACTTTTCGGGATATACCGCAAGTTCGTTCAACCTTCTGACGCCGCTGTTTTCGGCGGTATTCAAATGGTAATAACGCCTGAGTTGCGCGTTGACTCGCATTACGGCTTCTTTGAACGAAAAAGGCTTAGTAATATAATCGTCTGCGCCAAGGTCGAACAATTTTTCTTTGTCCTCTTCGGTTTCCTTTGCGGAAGCAACTATTATCGGAATGTTTTGAGAGGCGCGGACTTCGCGGCAGACGGAATAGCCGTCTTTTACGGGCATCATTATATCCAAGACCATCAGGTCGGGTTTCAACTTCGTAGCCATTTCAACGGCTTGTTCACCGTCAAAAGCCTGGTATACGGTATGTCCTGCTTTTATCAGGTAATTGCGGAGCATGTCGTTTAATTCGGTATTGTCTTCTGCTATCAGAATTTTTCTGGATTCAACTTCTTGCATTTTTTCCTCCGAACTAAATTATATCATATATATTCTAAATCGGTAACCTATTTTTCGGCATTTTTTCGCCGATTTCCGATACGGTTTCGGGTTCCTGTCCGTTTTTGTATATACCGTAACGGTCGGAATCGAAATAACCGATATACGATTTATGACAATAGGCGGGAACGTTGTAATCGGGTTCGGCGTTGAAGTTATAGCGTCCGTTTACCTTTATGACGTTCAACAACCCGGCAGTAATGGCGTCTTTGGGGCAATTAAAAGCGCACCTTGCGCAGCCGATACAGCTCCAACCGAATTTGAATTTACCGTTTTCGTAGCTAATGTTTTGCACGGGGCAGTTTTTAACGCAAGCCATGCAGTTAACGCATTTTTTCGAATTGACGTGGTAGAACCTGCCGTTCAACTTCATTCCGGGTCGTTCTATCAGACAGATCGCGCTCATGATCTTTGCCGACAGCGGCACTTTAACCAAGTTTTCGGTCCCTTTTAAAATTTCTGCGGCATGTGCGGGAATACGTTCTTCGGCGGTATTCAACATCCTTCTTGCCATACCGTCGGTGTGTCTGAATACCATGTTGTAGGGCATGACGTAATGGTATTCGGCAAAGAAAGAATATCCGCGCTGTTCGACGATCTTTTTCAATTCCAAATAGGAACCGTCGTTTAATCTGAGAGGCTCGCCGGAGCTTTTGATCGCGAACACTTTTGTGCCCGATTGCGTTACGGGCAATTTTTTTGCCATATCCGTTACGATTTCGGGAGTCCTGAATCCGTGGACGGGATAAGCAAATCCTATTAAATCGTACTTATCCGTATCCGTAGGTACAGAATCAGGCTTAATTTCCGACAAAGTCACGCTTGCGCCTGCCTGTTCGAATTGCTTTGAAAACAATTTTGCGATCTTTAATGTGTTTCCGGTTGCGGAAAAATAGTAGATGATTATATTTTGCATTTTTGTCCCTCCGTCAGGCGGTAGCCTTGAGGTTTACCGTATTCGTCGTAGTAATAGACGGCGTTTTCGTTTTTAGCGTGGGTATCGTACCAAACTTGCGCAAAGAAGGGGACCTTTTTGGCGCTCAGGTCAAAGCTCCACGGTTCGGGCATACAGCATTCGGGGCACCAATGGCCTGCCTTCAGCACTACGAACGGCGAAGCTTTAAAGCGGTGACCGTTGTGGCATTCCCATTCTACCGGAGTATAGATGTCGCCTTTTTTGAAATCCGCGGTGATCAATTTGCCGCCGCGGAAGGCGGCTGCCGATTGCAGATCGGAAATATCCAATTCGGAATCGGGTTTGGTTTCGTCGTAGCCGTGATCCAACAAATAACCGTTTTCTTTGGCGTATTTTTCGTCCCTGATTTTGTTGTAATCGATTTCGCCGTCCACCAACTGACCTTTGCACAGCAGGGGGTAATCTTTCCATTCCACGGGGCAGAAGTCGATATTGTCGGTAGACCCGAACATGGCGGCGATTTTGGCGCGCGATTTTTCTTTTACCCATTTCATCGGGGCGTTTTCGTCGGACAGCAGCCTTTCGATAACCAATTTTCTGATCAAAGCGGGGGGTAGGATTTTTGCTACTTTGTATTCGGGGTGCGTCTTTCCGATCAAATTCCAATAATCGTCCACGGTTTCGTGACGGAAGTGGAACATATTTTCCAATATATCCGAATCCGCGAACCACAGTCCGTGGAAGTTCCTGGGAATATTCCAAACGGGTTTAAAGAAGGATTCCGCCGAACCGCCTATCAGTTTAAAGCCGCCGTCAAAGGTATCGAAGCCGGTACGTCTGGAATCGAAGCCGCCGCCGATATTATATACTTTATACCAAAATTCGTTGCATTTTCCGTCGACGTCGTCATCGGCTATTTGGCGCATCAGGAATCCCGAATCGTCCGACGTAGACCATTCCAACGGGGCGTTCCAAGAGGTGTGGAACATCAAACCGTCCTTTACGTTGTTCATCAGCATTTTTTTATGCAGCATTGCCGTTTGCCGGAGGATCGCCCATTTTTTCAAACCGCTTTCCATAACGTACCTTTCGGCGCGCACTTTGGTAGCGGCATAGACGTCGAAAGCGCTGGGCAGCAGGGGATCGCCTACTCTGCCCCAGGGATGCAGATAGTTACGGTTTCCGTAGACTGCGACGGAGGAGATGTATATAAATGCAGGTTCTTTTTCGCATTCTTTTGCGGCTTTGACCAAATTCACGGTGCCGCCGAAGTTTACGGCTCTGGTCCTTTCGGCGTTGTGGTCGGAGCGCGGAGGTATCAACGCGCCCACGTGCATGACGTAATCGGATCCGTTTACCAACTTTTTGCAATCTTCATAATTTACCAAGTCGCCGGTAACGACAGTCAGTCTGTCGCCGTACAGTTTTTTTGCTTTACGTTTAAAAGCGTTGTTTTCGGCGTCGTTCAACAACAAAACGTTGACGTGATAGTTTTTATCGGAGCTCATCAACTCTCTTAAAGTTTGTTCGCCCATTGCGCCGCTGGCGCCTGTCAAAGCTATAGTGTACATAGCGTACCTCCTTTCTACGAATATATTAAAACGCATAATTCTTTCAGGCGTCTGAAAAATTTCTTACAAGTTTATTACATTTATTTGTAATCAGGCGTAAAAAATTCCGCCCGACAGGGGCGGAATTTTAATAAACAGGTTCGATTTTTGCGGTGCGGGATTCAGCTTAGCCAGAATTCCACCGATTTTTCCACCCAACCTTCGGCGGAAGTGCCGATACCCAATCCGAAGCCGTGATTTGCTCCGGGCGCTATTTGCAGGACGTTTTGGACGTTGTTTTGTTGCAATGCCTTTACCATGACCATAGAGTTGGTTTCGTAGGGCACGACAAAGTCGTTATCGCCGTGGACTATGTAAGTTTTGGGGTAGTCGGGGGTCACGTGGTTTTGGACGCATACGGCAAGTTTTTGGTATTCGGTGGGGGACAGCGATCCCAACAAGAAATAATTGCCGATCAGTTGCGACACGCCTTGAACGGCTTCCTGCCAGGGGTTGCCCGTCAGCGGTATGTCTTCGTTGATATTTATCCAAGGATATACCAAAGTCAGCGAACCGGGCTTCGGGAGTCCGTACCTAGCGTAACCCAGCTCTTTCGAGCCGAACAAGCCTGCCAGGTTACCGCCTGCGGAAAATCCGTAAATCGCATAATTTTCGGTATCGACGTTAAAAAATTTCCCCGCGGTATTTCCTGCGTGGCGGAAAATGTATTGCAAAGCGGTTCCCAGGTCTTGGACGGGAGCGTAAGGCGCGCCGTTTTTAGCTGCCATTCCGTAACGGTATTGCAACACGAACGCCGAATATCCCAATTCGTTCAGTTTTGCCGCCGTCGGGAAAGCTACTTTTTCGGTATTACATTCAAAATAGCCGCCCCCGGGCAGGACTACGGCGAACTTTTCGGTATCACCGGATGGGGCAGGGAAATAGAACAGTTTAACCTCTTTTAATTCGGCGTTTTCAGCCATTTCTTCCGCCGAATACACATAATAAAATTCGGGTACGCCTTCGGATATCACTTGTTCGTAGCGCGCTTTCCCGTATTCCATATTTCTGGAATCCTTGTTTTGCCCGACCATTTGCAACAAATCGCCCAGCGTAAATAACAATGTTATAAAAACGTATAACGCCGCGCAAGCCACCAATGTTCTGGCGATGCGCTTTACCAAAGTGTCTTCCTTCGGCTTTTTTACGATTTCAGCTTCGATTTTAGACATGACAGCCTCCAATTGAATTTCATTATACCATATAAATAGCCATCCTACAAGTGCGGAACAGGTGTTTTTCGGTTGCTTTTCAAAGCCAAAGATTGTATCATATATACCGTTCGGTCGGGGCAAAATTCCCTAGATAACCGCGCGAAAATATTGTATATCAAATTCAGGGATCGTATGAGTTATTTGCTGCTTGCGGTAATATATCTTACTTTCATTTCTTTGGGACTTCCGGATTCCGTTTTCGGAGCCGTTTGGCCTGTGGCTCAGGTCGATTTCGCCGTACCCGGCGCGTTAGGGTCGTTGTTTACGACTTTGACGGGAGTCGCCGGAGCGTTGGCAGGTTTTTTTGCAGGCAGACTGATCCGCCGTTACGGCACCTATATCGTTACAACGGTTTCCGTTGCGTTGACGGCGATAGGGCTGTTGTTGATTTCGTTTACTACGGCGTATTGGCAGATGTTAGCCGTTTCCGTGGTCATGGGCTTGGGCTCGGGCGCGATAGATACCGGTTTGAATACTTTCGTTTCCGAACATTACAGCGCCGCTCATATGAATTTATTGCATTGCTTTTGGGGAGTCGGAGTCATGCTGTCCCCGATCGTCATGTCGGTATTCATCGGAAAGGGCGATTGGCAGAACGGGTATATTGTTTTGGCGGCGATACAGGCGGTAATTTTTATCGCAGTCGCGGCTTCACGCCCGCTGTGGAAAAAGTTTTCGCCAAAGGAACGCGAGGTAAAAGCT
>DVNF01000082.1 GCA_018714575.1 Candidatus Stercoripulliclostridium merdigallinarum | reverse complement strand
GGAATTACCACCGTCATGGACGTGGTAGTCAGGGAGGACAAAGATTTTTATCGTATCTCCGGTTTCGACAAAAAGAACCTGGGAGAGCTGAAAAGCGCGCTGAATAACAGGCGCTTGCGCCTGAAACCGCCCAAGGCGGAAGATAAATCCAAAACCGAGCCGGCGAACAAGGCGGGCGCGGAACGCGCGGCAAAGAACAACAACGCCGAACATCGCGCGGGAAGAAACGCTGACAGGAGCGAGGGCGACCGCCGTAACCGCGACAAATTTGTAAAAGACAAACCTGTCGATCGCAGGAATGCCCCCGAAAAGAACGAGAACGCGGCAGAACGCGCCGATCGCAAAGATCGTTACGACAGAAACGACAGAAGCGACAGAAACGACAGACGCAACGACCGCGCCGGAGCCGACGGCAGGGGAAACGACGAAGCCGCTCAACGCGGCGAGCGTAACGGCAACCGCTCCGATAAAAAGAACAAAAATCAAAGGATATTGAACGCCGACGGCGTCAGCGAAAAACGCACAAAAGAGGAGCGCGAAAAACTGCGTCCCCGCCGTCCCAAAGTCGAACATCCTACCGATATATATATAAAGGTAAACAAGAACAACAAATGGGGCTTTGCCACGCGTGACGGCAAGGAAGCGATCGCACCCGAATACGACGACGTATTTACTTTCAAAGAGGATATGTGCTGCGTGGAAAAGGAGGAAGCCTTCGGCTTTATAGACCGCAGCGGCAATTTGGTCATTCCTGCGATATACGAATGCGCCTCCTCGTTTTCGGAAGGGCTTGCCTGCGTTTTCAAAGGCGGCGTTTGCGGATATATCGACAAGACAGGCGAAACGGTGATCCCGTTCAAATACGACGCGGGCACTGCCGTGATCGGCGGCGAATGCCGCGTAAAGAAAGCGGGTAAATGGGGAGAATTGCATATCTCCGACCCCGAAAACATCAGATGGATAAACTGAAAATTGCCGTTTTCGGCGTTATTTCGGTATTAATAATATGCGCGCTGTGCATTTGCGGCATAGGCACTTCGGTAACCGTCGCCTATGCCGAAACTTCGGCGCGCGTTTTATATTCGGGGACTCCTTTGACGGACGGAAACGGCGCGGTAATAGCCGAATTGTCGGCGGATACCGTCGTTGAAATAACCGGAACGGAAACGGAAGCCGGCTATCCGGTCACGGCAGGGGAACAAAGCGGATATATCCGAAAGGAATATCTGTACTTTGCCGCCAACGGGATAGACGAATTAAAGGTCGCCTCGGTAAAGGTGCTTGCCGACGGAGTAGGCCGCAAAGTCGAATTGAAAATAGCGCCGTCGCCCGATGCCGAAAGCGTTGCAACGCTCAGCGACGGAGTACGTTTGGACGTCACCGAATGCGGTTCCGAAGATTATTACAGGATATTGAACAGCGACTATCCTTATTACATATTAAAAGAAAACGTCACTACGTCTTTGACCAGGAACCAACGCGTAGCCGTCATAATTATCGCCGTTGCGGCGGTAGCGGCGGCAGTATCGTTCGGAATGATATATCTGTACAGGAACCGAGAACGCTTTAAAAACAAACGCTGATATTTAGTAACAGATAAAATTTGAACCGTATTAATTAAAAATAAATGCTAAATAAAAGCTAAGCCGCGATCCGTCGATCAAAACGACTGCTCGCGGCGTTTTTTATGGGGAAACGATGGGGTAAAGGAATAAAATTATAACAAAAACCTCTTTTACACGTTCGGTAAAAGAGGTTTAACATGTGGTCTGGGTGAGAAGATTTGAACTTCCGGCCTCTTGAACCCCATTCAAGCGCGCTACCAAACTGCGCCACACCCAGATAAAGGAGAAAACTCCCTTATATCAAAATATCAAAAACTTAAGCCTTTGCCTCGTTTTCCAGGTTGTAAAGCATTTTCGAGAAACGCGCAACTTTTCTGGAAACGGTATTGTCTTTGTAAACGCCTGCTTTGGTGATGATGCTGACGGTTTCGGGCAACAAAGCTTTTGCTTCCTCGACGTTACCGGCGGCTATTGCGGCTTCGTATTTCTTTTGAGCATTCCTGCAACGGGTACGGCGGGCGGTGTTACGCTCGTTTTCCGCTTTGGTGATGAGGATTCTCTTTTTTTGCGATTTGATATTTGCCATTATTCACTCCTTAATTGAGCATATGTAATTTAAGTGCTAAATAATAATACCACAACAAATTAAAGTTTGCAAATGATTTTCGTATCAATTTTATTAAAAAGCGCACACTTTTATTATGCGCGTGTATAAAAGTTTGTTTGAACCCGCCGAAAGCGACAATTTTCATGATTTTTTCGGAAAAAGCGAAGGAATTCCCGTAAAAAGAATTGCCGAAAAAGGCGTGGAATCGGCGTTTGTTTTTATCGAAAAAGAGCTGTCTTTCGATTCGGAATACAAAAACGAGGTGTCGACTTCCGTCGGAAAGGAGTTAAAAAGGCTGTTAAAAAGCGTCGGGGTCACCAAAAAAGGATTGATATTGACCGTAGGCGTAGGCAATCAGGGAATGACTGCAGACGCGTTGGGGGGCAGAACTTTGAAATATTTGGATATCACCGAACACTTAAACGCTGCGGGAGCAAAATCGCGCGGACGCGGTCGCTTGGCAGGCTTGGCGCCGGGAGTGGGCGGAGTTACCGGCATAGATTCCTTCGAC
Source organism: Candidatus Stercoripulliclostridium merdigallinarum (assembly GCA_018714575.1). Classification (GTDB taxonomy): domain Bacteria; phylum Bacillota; class Clostridia; order Christensenellales; family DTU072; genus Stercoripulliclostridium_A; species Stercoripulliclostridium_A merdigallinarum. The sequence continues at coordinate 222 of DVNF01000082.1, read as the reverse complement.
GTGGTAAAAGGTGTTACGGACAGGTTGAAGCCTGCCGCGGTCATAGCGGTGGATACGTTGTCCGCGCGGAACGCGACACGATTAAAAAGCGTAGTGCAGTTGTCGACGGACGGATTGATACCGGGTTCAGGGGTCGGCAATGCTAAAAGGGCTTTGGACGATAAAAACCTGGGCGTACCGGTGATCGCGTTGGGAGTCCCTTTGGTGATCGAAGCGTTGGAT
>DVNF01000081.1 GCA_018714575.1 Candidatus Stercoripulliclostridium merdigallinarum | reverse complement strand
ACATATCGAAAGCGTTTTTAGGCTCTTCCGGGGCAGGGGCAGAGGCGGGTTCGGGACGTTTTTCCTCCTCCCGTTCCTTTGCGGCGCCGAACAGTATGCCCGTGCCGGCGTTGCCCGGCATCTCGGACATGCCTTGATTGGTATAGTGGTGTATATCGAAAGCCTTTTCGAAACGGCTTTGTTTTTCTTCCTCGCTTTCGTCTTCGAACAGAATACTTTCCGCGTGCGACCTGGAAACGTTGCGACTGCGGTAATTCTTTATAAAATCCTCGTCGCTCATGCCCGTAACGTTGACCACGTCGGAATCGCCGTCGCGGCTCTCGGTAGCAAAATGTTCGGGCAACGGTGCGGTTTTAGGCGCGGTTTTGGGCGCGGCTTTAAATGAGTCGCGGAATTCCGTATCGTTTTCGCGCGGTCTTTTGGTAAAGCGGCCGCGTACCGGTTTTTTGCCGCTGCCCAGATCTTTGACAAAGGGATAGATCGCCGCGAACAACAGCGCCGCCGTAATTACCAGCGCCGCCACTAACATGAACGAATAATTGGGGAAAATCAAATGCAGCAAAGCCGCGGGCAGTCCTATCAACGCGCCGCCTACGGTGTGTCCGGAGTATGTAGCCGTCAGATAGTTGGCTTCGCCTACAAGCTCCTTTGACAGCGCGATATGCAACGTCAATAACGCCGAAAAGAACAACGCGACGTATAACGCGACCTTGGACTTTGGCAAAGTCGTCTTTTTACCCAGGTACATCAATATCCCCGTCAGCAACGCCGCAGGTATATACGCATAGACGGCGTAACCGAAAATACCGTATAAAAACTCTCTTGTAGCCGTAAAAAAGGTCAATATTATGATTACGGCCGTGACTCCTAAGACTATGTAAGAGGCTGTTCGCCTGTTAACGGTTGGTGTTTTCATTGTGCCTCCCTTGCCTGTATCAGCAACTGTTTGACGTCGCGGGTCAGTTTTTTACCTACGTAAGAAGCGGCAAAGCCGTCCGCGGTCAGGCAATCTGCGATCGCGGCGGTTATGTCGTTTTCGGTAACCGCGTCGATTTCCGACAAAGCCTTGTCCAAATCGAAAGCTTCGTCCCCCAGGATCATGGCGCGCCCCGCGCTGCGCATAACGGACGACGCCGATTCCGATCCCAATACCAAAGCCGTCTTTGCCTGTTCCTTGGCGCGCTTCAACTCCTCTGCGGTGACGCCCTGTTCGGTCAGCAGCTTCAGCTCCTCGCCGATCGTAGCGACAGCCTCCGCCGCGCCTTCGGGATTGGTCCCGACAAAGATCTCGAACACTCCGCCGTCTTTTCCTGCGCCCGATAACGCATAAACTTCGTATGCCAGACCTTTTTTCTCGCGAACGCTTTGGAACAGCCTGCTGGACATGCCGCCGCCAAAGATCCCCGCCGCCAATTTCAAAGCGACGCTCCTGCCGTCCGAATAAGGATACCCCTTGAACGCAAAAGCTATCACCGACTGTTCTATGGGTCTTTCGGCGCTTAGCGAAGCGTTTATCCTGGCAGCCTGCGGTAAGATCGCGTTTTCGCCGGGAGCGGCGAATTTGACGGCGAATTTCTCCTCCGCAAGTTTTACCGCTTCGGCTTCGGAAATGTATCCCGCTATCGAAACCACAGTCGCCGCGGCGGTGTAGTGCCTTGCCATGTATTCTTTCAGTTTCTCCGCGTCAAAGGACCGTACCGTCTCGATACTGCCTAAGATAGGTCTGCCTTTTGCCTCGTCGCCGTATATCGCGGCGCTGAGGTTATCGAAACAAACGTCCTCCGGGTCGTCCTGACTCCTGTGTATCTCCTCGATGACCACGCCCTTTTCGCGCTCCAATTCCTCCGCGGGGAAAGTCGAATTGAAAAATATGTCGGATAATATGTCCATGCACTCCGCGGCATGCTCCGCCGTAGATACCGTATAAAAACAGGTCATCTGCCTGGCTGTAAAGGCGTTCATCTGCGCCCCCATCGACTCGGCTTCGCAGGCGATGTCGAATGCGGTGCGTTTTTCCGTGCCCTTGAACAGCATGTGTTCGATAAAATGCGATATGCCCGATTCTTCGCGCCGTTCGTAGTCGGAACCGCAACGCACGAATACGCCCGTTGCCACACTGCGCGTAGACGCCATCTCGTTCAATACCAAAGTCATGCCGTTTGTCAGTTTAAAAATTTTAGTCATTTTACTCCTTCCGCTTTTTTACCGTTAGCCGCGTAAACGTAACTTTTTACAACTTACGCAGCTTGCGAGTCGCACATATAGTACATATCGCACGCAACGCACGCGGCGCACGCGCCAAAAGCATATATACAGTATACAACAATTAATATATAATTACAATAAAATTAATTTCTTTGCTTTTCTTTGCTTTCCCGCCGCTTTTTTAGGGTTTTACGCCGCGGCGCACCCTTTCAACCGATAAAAAAATAATATAAACAATAAAAAATCATAAAAACGACAGCGCACGCCTTACCGCCGTGCGCCGCTTCCGTTTGTCGAAATATTACAGCCGTTAAAACAACCGAAGCCGTTAAAAACGGGTTCCGATAGCGTTTCAGATCACCGTATAGAAATGACTCAGGTTCATATCCTCCGGAATGTTTTTCCCGTGGTTGCCCAGCAAATATTTTTCGCGGTGCACTCCGTGGTCGGGCGCAAACGCCAGGAAGGTGCTCTGCCCTTTGTACGCTTCGGAAACGGCTTCGTAAAGTTTGACGTAGCCTTCGACGTGGCGGCGTGCCGCCGCCTTTGCAAAGATCGATTTCGGATGAGTCATGTGCATGACGGTGTCGTATTCCATGACGTAGACTTCGATAATGTCGTATTCGCCGCTATGGATCAATTCCACGCTTTTTTCGATGACCGCGCCGTCGCTTTTAAACAAAAAGTAATCGATGTTCCTGCCTTGGAACAACAGAGGTATGCTCTGTCCGGCAACGGACACCATAGCCACTTTTTTGCCTGCCGCCGCCCACCTGTCGAACAGCGAATCTATCTTCAAATGCGGCTTTACGTATGCGTGTATTCCGTGTTGATCGGGAGTCGCCCCCGTAAACATCGTGCCGAAACATACCGGAGTTTTTGGCGGAAACGAGGTCAGATAGTCCACGCGGAGCATGCTTCTGTCGGTCATCGGTTTGAACATATCGGTGTATTTGTCTATAAACCACGCGCCCAAAGCGTCGGGATTATATATCACCGCTCTGTCGACGGTAGGTTTTCCCGTCCGTTCCGACACCAAAGTCTTGATCTCCTCTACCCTTTCGGCAGGCGCGAATTCCGGAGCCTGCACTCCCGTAATATCGGCGATCGTCCCCGCAAACCGCGTCAGCGGCGTTTCAAAAAATTTAACTTCGGACATATAAGTTTCCTCTCCTATGATCTCCTGCTGATTTTTCGTCTGCACAAATAATACCATTATTTTCAAAAAATATCAATCGGTTCATATCTCAAAGCCGTTAAAGTTTTTCTGCTCTTCTGTTTTTCGGCTTTTCGATCTATCCTTTACATTTTTATTTTTTACCGTGTTTATTCCGTTTGATATTATCCGATATTATCCTATATTACCCGATAATAACTATTGACGTTTTCCTTCGAACGTCTTTGCGACTTCGACCAAAAGGTCGCGTATCTTCAGGTGCTGCGGGCAGACCTGTTCGCACTTTCCGCAGCGTATGCAATCGCTTGCCTTGCCGCGTCCGACGGTGTGGACCTCGCCGTAATAAAAATCCGAATTCCAATCTCCGTATTGCTTTTTCGCGTTGAGGTCCGAAAACAGATCGGGTATCAATATGTGTTTCGGGCAACCGCTTACGCAATATCGGCAACCCGTACACTGTATTGTGTGTTTCGAACGGAATATTCGGCATACCTTTTCTATCGCCCGTTTTTCTTCGTCCGTCAACGGAACGAATTCGCGCATGAACCCGATATTATCTTTCATCTGATTCAGGTCGCTCATGCCGGATAACACCATAAATACTCCCGGCTGACCCGCCGCAAAACGTATGGCGTAACTAGCGTTACTGCCGCCGCTAAGACTGCGCAACACCGCCTCCGCTTCCTTCGGCAATCTTGCCAGATTGCCGCCCTTTACCGGCTCCATTACGATGACGGGCTTGTTGTGCCGACGGCATACCTCCAGACACTTCCCGGCTTGCACCCCGGGATCGTCGAAGTCTACATAATTCAGTTGGATCTGAACGACTTCTACTTCCGGATTCTCCGTAAGGATCTGTTCCAAAAACTCCGCGCTGTCGTGAAACGACAAGCCTACGTGCTTTATCTTGCCCTGCGCTTTTAACTTTTGCGCCACCCCGTAGGCGTTGCATCGTTTGTATTGATCGTAATTGCCCCTGCCTTGAGAATGCATCAGATAAAAATCGAAATAGTCGACTCCGCATATCCTTAGCTGTTCCTCGAACGCCTTATATATGTCCGCTTCGGAAGCGAACATGAACGCAGTCAGCTTGTCTGTCAGCGTATACGCTTCGCGCGGATACCGCTTTACCAAACATTCGCGGACGGCGACTTCGGATTTCCCGTCGTGATACCCGTGCGCCGTATCGAAATAATTGAATCCGTTTGCCAAAAACAAGTCCACCATTTTACTGACTTGTTCGTAGTCGATATCTCCGTTTTCGGGTAAACGCATCATGCCGAAACCTAAATTTTTTTTGACTTTTTCAAACATACCCGTCATTCCTGTTAAATTTGTTGTATAAACCTTCGTCCTTGCAGGGAAAAGCGCATTTTTACACCCCTTTCGCCATATCCCGCAGTTTCTGTTTCAATGCCTTATACGCGGCGGCAGGCGAATCGACGTCCCGAACGGTTTCTTCCATCGGGCAGACGCCGTCCCCCTTTCTGTTGATAATGTTTTCGGTCAGCGTTTCATAGGTGTAAGCTATGCCGTTTTCGTCGAATAAGCGCGCGGCGGCTTTGCCCAGAACCCCGGCGTGAACGGCGCCGACGCCCGTTAAAACATACAATAGCGCCGCGGCTTTGCCGACGATCTTGTCGTAAGCGACGGCGCCCGCGACGTCGATACCGCCGTCTATTATCGCTATCAGCGGAGCGATACCCCTTTCGGTACTGCGATAGATTTCCTCTTCGCCGCGGACTATGCGGCAGGTATAATCATTCACCTTTCTTCTCCGACAACGTCAGCTTTGCCAAAGCCATGACGATAAACGGAACGATCACCGCCTGTAATATCAGACCGATAAAGCCCGTTTGTATCTGCGCCCAAACGGTTTCTACGGACAAAGCCGATACGCTTTCGAATACCGCCGCCGTTGCGATAAACGCCGCTCTGCCGGCAACCTCAGCCAGCAATACCGCAGGGAACGCCGTCCATGCGTTTTTGACTATTGCGTTTGAAAACAGCCCCGAAACCGCGGCGAAAACCGCAAGCTCGACTGCCATATACGGTAACCTTGTTGCGGCAGGCATCGGGTTTCCGATCAGTGAGGTCACCGCAAAGCTGACAACGGGTGAAAGGATACCTATACCTAATCCCCACTTCCAACCCAGCACTAAGCCGCCTATCAGCACCGGTAAATACATCGGCAGCCATTTTACGCCGCCCGCCGCCCCCAACGTTAGGTGTACTACCTGCGGTAAAAGCACTGCAAGCGCGATTATAAATGCCGATACTGCGGCTTTTATCGAAATTTTGACTTTCAAACCGACTTTCTTTCCTGCCGGAATACTTTCCAACATTTTTAAACTCCTTTTCGTTTCAAAACCGCTCTGCCGTATTCCTTTTTACGCGCCGAAAGGCTTTGCGGATCTTGTTTTCCTATGATCCGATGATCCGATGATACGATGTTATGATACTATTATAAAATAAAATCCTTTTAAATCAACCGCGAAAATTTAAACAAACCCGTAATAAATTAGTAACCCGGTAACCGAGCAATCGGGTAACCGAAACGAAAAAACAACCGCGGCGATCGCCGCGGCTGTTTTTTCAAGTTATTTCGCGTATTCAACTTTTCGCACTTCCCGAATGACGTTAACTTTGATCTGACCGGGATATTCCAACTCGTTTTCGAGTTTTTTAGCAATTTCCTTAGCCAGAAATTCGGTTTCTGCGTCGTCCACACGGTCGGGTTTTACGATGACTCGTATCTCCCTGCCTGCCTGTATGGCGAACGATTGTTCTACGCCTGCGAACGAGTTTGCCAGACTTTCCAGTTTTTCAAGACGTTTTACATAGAATTCCAAAGATTCCCTTCTTGCGCCGGGACGTGCGCCGCTGATGGCGTCCGCCGCCTGTACCAACACCGCTTCCACCGAGTTCGCCTCGACGTCGCCGTGATGGGCGGCTATGCAATGAATGACCTTTTCGGATTCTTTGTACTTTTTAGCTAACTCCACGCCTATCTGTACGTGGGTCCCTTCGTATTCGTGATCGATCGATTTGCCGATGTCGTGCAACAGTCCCGCTCTCTTTGCGATCTTTTCGTCGGCGCCCAATTCGCCCGCCAACAATCCCGCTATATAGCTGACTTCCAACGAATGCTTCAGCACGTTCTGTCCGTAGCTGGTACGGTATTTCAATCTGCCTAACAGCTTTACCAGCTCCGGATGGATCCCGTATATTCCGGCGTCGAATACCGCCGATTCGCCGGCTTCTTTTATAGTCGCGTCCATGTCGCGGCGTACGCGATCGGCGACTTCCTCGATCCTGCCGGGATGGATCCTGCCGTCCGCTACCAACTTCTGCAGGGTCAACCTTGCAATTTCCCTGCGGACGGGATCGAAACTGGATAACGTTACTACGTCGGGCGTATCGTCGATTATGATGTCTACTCCCGTAGCCGATTCCAAAGCCTTTATGTTCCTGCCGACTCTGCCGATGATCCTGCCCTTCATTTCGTCGCCGGGTAGTTCTACCGTAGAAACGGTCGCCTCGGCGGCTTGGTCCACCGCGCAACGTTGGATCGCCAACGCTACGATGTTTTGAGCTTTGCGTTCGCCTTCCTCTTTGGCTTCGCGTTCGATCTCCTTTATGATCCCCACGGCGTCGCGCTTGGCTTCTTCGGTCATCTCCCCTATCAGCTGCGCTTTTGCGTCCTCACGGCTCATTCCGGAAACCTTTTCCAGCTCCTTCATCATGTTTTCGGAGTGGTTCTTTAATTCCTCTTCGACCTCTTTTATCTTGACTTCGCGAGCTTCAAGTTCCTTTCTGGTTTTATCAACGTTCTCGATCTTCCTGTCCAGGACGTCCTCTTTTTTGCCCAGCATGTCCTCTTTTTGATTGAGGCGCTGTTCCTGCCTTTGCAGTTCGGCACGTCTGTCCCTGGTTTCTTTGTCCAACTCGTTTCGCAGTCTGTGTTGCTCTTCCTTGGCCTCTAACAGCGCGTCCTTTCTGAGGTTTTTGGCTTCTAACCTAGCCTCCTCCAGGACCCTGGCGTATTCCGTCTCCGCGTCGCTTTGCTTCTTTTTCAGCCACAGCCTGTATCCGAAAAATCCGGCTACAAGCCCGACTACCAAAGTGGCGACGGCGATGCCGACAATACCGCCCGCGCCGAGTTCCGCCGCGGCAACGAGTATCTGACTGCCTAACATTTTTACCTCCTGTTTAGTTTTGAATTTTCGCGTGTATATATGCGGTCGTTCGCTACCGAATACTTCACGAGTACTATTATATTATATATATTATCTTTTGTCAATTCCAAAATTATTTCGACGTTCGTGTATAACGAACCGTTGGTTCTGTTTTTCCGCCGCCTTTTTTCGTCGCGTTTCCCCTTTTTTCGACAAAAAAAGTCCGCCCGAAGGCGGACCGTTATATAGTCTTTTCTGTTTTTCGATCAACGGGTCGGGCAGTTCGGCTCCGATCCCCCGTTTTACCGCGTCAATCGGTTATTCTACTATTCTACCAATCCAACGCGATCCTGAACGCCAGGTTGTGAGCTATCGCTCCGCCCAGATCCAACGAAGGCTCCGCGGATTGCGGCTTTTGCGCGGGCTTTGACGCCTGCTTTTTCGTCCAGCCGGCATACAAAGTCATGTCGCCCTTGGGCATTTTTTCGAAATTAGCGGGAGAAGTGCACTGCGCATCGGTATACCAACCCTTGAAATCATAATCCCTGGAAGCCAAAACGGGTAGTTCTATCGCCGCGCCTTTGCGCGCCTTTATCACGGGTACTTCGGTAGTGTACTTGACCACGCCGGTTTTAAAGGAGATCGTGTATTTTCTTAGCACGGTTGCCAGAATAGCTATGATAATAGCCAATACCACGATTGCCGCGGCAGCAATTACTATGATCATCCACAGTTCCATTATCAATCCTCCACTATTGAATTATATGAATATATCGATGATTTCTTGCTTTCTTAATTTCTTGTTAAAGTGCCAATATCGCCAAAACGATTGCGGCGACAGCCAAAGCCACCGCGGGTAAAGTCAGCCACATTCCCGTCAGCCTCTTGCGCCTGTAGTAGCGCGCACGCACGTCGTAGCCGATCAGATTGACTCCGGGAACGCCTTTCGGGGGGATCCTGGTAGCGGCAAACGCATTGATCAAAGGCCCGTTGGGTTTGCGATATGCATAAATATCGATTATGGGATAACCGCTGCGTTCGGGAACGTACCAACCTCTTTTCGGCATGGACACGTAGCCGGACGTGAAAAAGTATGCCGGAGCGCTGCCTTTCGGGCGATATGCCCCTTTGCCGCGTTCCAACAAACCTACGTCGGAATTGTTAATGTTAGATTCCAGCCAACTCATACCGTCCCTCACATTTCGGTGTAATATTATATTAAACTATACGCGCACGGAAGTCAATACAAAATTTGAAATTACGTGCGCCTTTAAACGTGGAAATATCGCCGGATTACGCCGTTTTTCGCGCCTATACAGCGACAAAGCTCCTTTATTCTTTCCTGCCGTACCGCGCCTAAGCGCGTTTTAAAACGGCTCCGTTTGCGCCGCTCCGCTTACGCCGCGTCGCGTTTACGCACGACGAAGTATACGGAAATCAGCATTGCCGCCATATACACCGCCCACACGGGAAGGGATATGAAGAAGTTTCCGCCGCCCGGGACGGTGGAACCGATCCCGACGAACTGTCCCCAATCCAACGCGTTCGCGATAAAGAATCTGCCTACGCCCGCCATCGATATAACGGCGCCCACTACGTCCGTCAACAGTATCGGAGTAATAATGCCCACGATGCGGTTTTTGGTCACTGCG
>DVNF01000080.1 GCA_018714575.1 Candidatus Stercoripulliclostridium merdigallinarum | reverse complement strand
GTCGTTATGCTGACGGTATCCGCAAATTCGTCGCTGGCGTTTATTGCCGACGGAGCGTTTGACGGAGCTATTTCTTTGACCGAAGTTTATTTGTTGACGGCGGCGAAACCCGTTGCCGAACAGGGAGCTTTCGACGACATTCCTATCGGGGCGGTCCTGTGGGTCAGCAGTACGCCTTACGGACAATTTGTCGACGACGAGGTATACGTTTCGGGATTCGGAGCAATCGAGGGGTACGATTAAATGCCGCGCCGAGACAACTCTCTATTTTCAGGTCTATTTTTTGAAAAGTCCGCCGAGTCGGACTTTTCGGATTTTCAGCTGCACAAAAAAATAAACGGTTTTTCCGGCTTTCAGGCGCAGAAATTAGCTAAATTAAAGGACGATCTGGCGTTGAAAATGCCGGTAGATGAGCTGATCGAGCTTAGAAAAGCTTTCAGGAAAAATCCTCCGACGGTAATGGCTTTGAAAATTATAGACGATTACCGCAGCTCTGCAAGAGCTTGTTTTACAGAGGAGCTTTCCGAAATTAGACTGTCGGGCGGCAACCCTCATATAATGAAAGCGCTGAAAAAGTACGAGGAACTGAAAAAAAGGTTTTCTCCGGATACTCCGCGCAATATTTCCGAAATAGGTTTGATGACCAGAAACGTAGCGGGGCGCGAAAAAGAATCGGTTTTCTTTGGCGGCGGCAGAACGCAGGCGGAATGCGAAACCTTCGACAAAGGTAAGCGCGTAGGTTATTATTCTTCGATCATCACGAAATGGGACGAAGCCGATTTGCGCGCCGAACGCAGGGCGGCGGTGGAAGCCGTACTGTACGGGTTCGAGCCGCAGGCATTTTTCACCGACGCGGCGGATACCACCCGAATGGACGAATTCAACGAATATGCTGAATCTTTGGCTATGGCGGCATACGGATATTGTCGCGGCACGGAAAAAACCGTCAAAGCCACGGCTTTGGGAATTTCCGAAATTCCCAGGATAGGCTCCGGCATGCCCGACATGGGCGACAAAATAATCTTGTTGCAATTAAAGGACGTCGAACGCGCGGCATTGACGTCGTTAAGGCAGTTTTTAAAGGAAGCGGGAATTTCCGTAAAACGTGCGATAAATAACGACGTAGGCTTTTTGAACGGATTGTTCGCGCTGAATTACGGCTTTGACGCGGACGTGTCCGAAACCGAGATTTTCGGCGAAACGGGCGAAGAACTGTTTTTGGAAAAACGAGTAGACCTGGTCACATTGGTAGTCAGGCGCGGCAGAGTAAAACAGGTTTTGGCGTTGACGTCGAAATACGGCTTTGCGGCGGCGGTCGTGGGCAGGTTTACGTCCAGGGCCTCCTTCCGACTGATGAACAAGGGGGCAGAGCTGACCTCGATAGACATGGCGGCGATATATTACGCCGACTACGATTTCAGAAACTATAACCTGGGTTCGGTATCCGAACCGTATAAAATTATTTCTGCGGAAGCCGATTTGAAATCGATGTTGAAAAACGTGGGCGACGTAGGCGACATGAACGCTTGTCAGGGTGGAAAGACGGTGGTAGGAACGCTGCTTGGAGTTTCGCAAAACACGGCTTCGGAGGCGGGGGTCGTCAAACCCGGGTTCAGCGGTTTCGGCAACGCCGTAAACGCCGTTTCGTTGGCGGAACCGCAGACGGGAGGGGATATATTTACACGCGCCGTCAATACCGCGTTGAACGCGGTAATGAAGCTGGTCGCCACAGGAATTTCCATTTATAATATCCAATTAAATCCGGCTTTTCTATTGCCCGAAGGCAGCTTTGAAAGGGGCAAACTGTTGGAATACGCTTTGGGCGTGTTTTATTTGGAAAACGCGCTGTCGTTAAATTCTTTGGGGTACGGCACGGCAAGGTCCAAAGACATATCCTCACCTCAACTAAGGATGCAGGCAACGGGCTATTCCGGGGACGGAGCTTTGATAGACGGCATATTTAAAAGCGGATACAAAATATATAAAATAGGTATCCCAAGGGATGAATTCGGAATCCCTGACTTTAAATTTATTTTAAAACTTGCCGCACAAATAAATATCAACGCAAGCACTGAAAACTTGTTGGCGGCACGTCTGATTTCAGGTTCGGTCGCCGAAGCGGTAGTAGCCGGTACGGCAGGGGACAGGCTGGGTTTTTCGTTTTCCGGAAAGCTTTCGGCGCAGGGTGAAAACCTCAGCGATCTGTTGCTGGCGTTGGATGACGCGGAGGAATTTGCCGCATTCGATCCCGAATATATCGGCGTAGTGGACGATTCGGGTAGGATAAAGAGCGCGCTGTTCAACGTCACACATTCGGAATTGAACCGCGCAAGCGCGCGTTATCCGTTTGAACTGAACCCCGGTCAACGCACGGCGGCGGCTCCGGTGACGCAAAAAGCCGTGGCGCTCAGGTCGCATTCGGTGGCTATGCCGAAGCTTATGATAATTCACGACGACTTTGCTTCGGAAGGGGCGTTTATTCGCGCGGCGACGGAACACGGCTTTGCCGTATCGTCGTTAAGAATATCGCGCGACTACGTAATTAATGCCGAAAACCTGCGTTCAGTCAGGGAGAGCATACTTTCTTCCGATATGTTGGTGATTTGCGGCAGAAACGCATACGGAACTTATTCCAACTGCGGCAAGATGGCGCAGTTGATAAAAGCTCCCGTCGTAACCGACGCCATAAACGAATTGTTATATCGTAACGAAGGCTTGATTTTATCGACCGGACTGGGCAGTAAGATTTTGGGCGAGATGGGATTGCTGTCGCGCGGCAGCGCGGAGTATTCGGGCGTTTCGGGCATATCTTTTTCCGGCAAGAAGCGTATAGACCGTTCGCCGAAACTTCCCGGTATCAGAATCTCCAATCATTATTCGCCGATGTTGTCGGAGGTCAAGCTTAGAGGCAGATATTTTGTAGCCCCCGGCGGCGCGGAAATGGGTTTAAGAGTCGAAAAGAACACTTTGTTGGAGTTACAAACTTCGGGACAAATAGCCGCTCAATTTATCGATCCTACGGGGATGCCAACATTAGCTTTTCCGTATAATCCTTTCGAATCCGACATGGCGATCGCCGCCCTCAGCTCTCCGGACGGCAGAGTTTTGGGCTTTTTCTGTCTGCCCGAAAAGACAGCGTTCCTTAGAGGCGGCAACGACCTGATAGATATAGTATTCCGCTCTTCTTATCAATATTTCAGTGCCCGAGGATAGAATATAAA
>DVNF01000010.1 GCA_018714575.1 Candidatus Stercoripulliclostridium merdigallinarum | reverse complement strand
TTATTGCGCGCGTCGGGCGGTAAATTAAAAGTCGATTTATTCGATCACGACTTCGATTTGCATGTAGATATACGCGATAACGGCTATTCATATCTGTTTTACGACAAAATTCCGGGCGCAGGGGGATTGCCCGTAGGCTGCAGCGGAAACGGTATGCTGTTACTGTCCGGCGGCATAGATTCTCCCGTTGCCGGTTGGTTGATGGCAAAACGCGGCGTCAGATTGCACGCGATACATTTTCATTCTTTCCCTTATACGGGCGAACCGGCATTACAAAAGGTCAAAGACCTTGCCGAAAAACTATCCCGATATACGGGTCAGGTCAACCTTCACGTAGTTCCGTTTACGGCTATCCAATACGCCATTCACGAAAACTGCCCGGCGTCCTTTATGATAACGATCATGAGGCGTTTTATGATGAGGATCGCCGAAAAAATCGCTAGAAAAGAAGAATGCGGAGCGATTATTACCGGCGAAAGCCTGGGACAGGTCGCCAGCCAAACCATGCAAAGCATGAACGTAACCAATTCGGTGGTTAAGTTGCCGGTATTCAGACCCGTAGTAGGCTTCGATAAGGAAGAAATCATCGATATAGCCAAAAAAATCGATACTTTCGAAATATCCATCAGACCTTACGAGGATTGTTGCACAGTGTTCTTACCCAAAAACCCCGTGATCCGCCCCAAAATTTCCGACGCGGAGGAGTATGAGCGCGCCTTGGACGTAGAAACTTTGGTAGATCAAGCCGTTGCCGGTACCGAAGAATTGATAATTACTCCCATGCACGATTAAGCATACGAGAGTATTTTTGAATTAGCAATGTCGTTTAAAGCGCCCCGAAAGGCGCTTTTTTTATTTAAAACCGATCGACAGGGGAGGCTGTTTTCGGTTATGAATTCAAATTTTTATATGGTTTTCTATCGTATTCTAAATCTGTTTCCGTTTCCGAACAGCTTCGAATTCGAATAAAAGATAAAAGCCAATTTCGGGTTCGTTTCGGCAATAAAAACGCCGTCCGAAGTTTCCGCCGACAGCTTGTATCCGACAATGCCTACGGCGGTTTCGGGGATAGCCAATTCCACAAACCCGGCGCCCGGCTGTGCGCGGTATATCTCGTTTCCGTTCAAATCGGTAACTTTAATTATAAATTTATCTCCGGCAGTAAAAGACAGGATCAGTTCTCCGTCGCCGCGCTTTAAATCAAAATCGGTCGGCAACGGGTCATTAAAATAATCGGACGGTTCGGGTATGAATTTTTCGGAAAAAATCGCGCTTTTTCTGTATTCATAGGGTGTATTTTCGCTTGCAAGCTTCAGCATATGAGAATTATCGTATAAATATCCGTCAATATCGGCATACGTTACGCCTTCCGGTACAGTGAATTCTTCGGAAGAAACGGGAAGCGTTTGCATGATCTTCAGCATCAGCATCGTAGGCATGCCGCCGCCTGTAACCGATAACGGCATCGCTTTCCCGAAATAGGTAGAAATTGAAGTATATTCAGGAGTGTAGGAGGCACACCATGCGTCGTAATTTGCCGTATCGTCGCCGTTGGTCCCCGTCTTTGCCGCAATACAGCCAATCGAAGATAGCTTTTTTGCAGTACCTTTTTTAGCGGCATTTTCCAACATATAAGTCATTAAATAAGCGCTTTCAGCAGAAATTACACGCGTGCTTTCGGGATAATGCATATATATAATTTCTCCGTTTTTTTCGATACTTTTTACAAAAGTCAACTCCTTATGCACTCCGCCCGAAGCCAAAGTCATGTATGCTTCGCCAATTTCCGTTACTGTAACGCCGTCCGTCATACCGCCCAATACGGCAGACAATCCGTCCTTAGAATTAAAACTCAATCCGAATTTTTCGGCAAAATTCCGCACGTGATCTATCCCGAATTCTGACGCTAATTTTACGGCAGGCACGTTAGCGGAGCTGATGACCGCGTCGTTTATAGAACACCACCCCGAATAAATATTCTGATAATTTTTAGGCGAATAATCGCCAAAAACCGTTTTTTCGTCCAAAATCGGAGAAATAGGGGAATACTTGCCCGATTCCAATGCCGGAAGATACGCCATGAACGGTTTTAAAGTCGATCCCGGCGATCTGCGGAATTCCATGGGATTATAAGAAACGTCCGAATCGTATGCGATTATGCCGCCTGTCAGGTTGTCCGCAATAAGTTCGGTAGAGTTTGCGTCGGAAACTTTTAAATTTTTATCGTTTCTGATATTGTATACGCTTTTTTGAATGTCCGCGTTCATATAAGTATTAACCGTAAAACCTCCGGTCAATAACGCTTTTTCGGAGATGCCCAGGATCTTTGCCGCTTCTTCCGCCGCGCTTTCGGCATATTTTAAATATTCGGAATCGGCAGACAGGACGGTCGGTTCGGTATATCCTTCCGAAACGGCGGAATTATATTCGTCGTCGCCGATATATCCTTGTTCTTTCATTAATTTTAAAACCAGATCGCGCCTTTCCAATGCGTTTTCCACCGAATTCAAAGGGGAGTTGCGTTTGGGATTTTTGACTATACCCGCAAGAATAGCCGCCTCCGACAAAGAAACGTCATTAGGGCTTTTGCCGAACAACCTTTCAGTCGCCGATCTGACGCCGTACAAAGAATGACCGAAATATATGGTATTTAAATACATTTCCATTATTTCGTCCTTAGAATAACGCTTTTCGATTTGCCTTGCCAACTTAGCTTCTTTCAACTTTCTGACCAACGACTTTTCATTTGTCAAAATGGCGTTCTTTGCCAGCTGCTGAGTTATAGTAGAGCCGCCTTCTTTCATATAACCGGCTTTTATATTGTTTATCATAGCGCCGACAATACGCCTGTAATCCAATCCGTGATGAGTATAAAAGCGTTTGTCTTCCAACGCTACGAACGCATTGACTATATACGGAGAAATTTCCGAAATAGGAGTGACGATCTTATATTCCTGAGGTAGCATAATGCGGTTTCCGCCCACATCGTTGAATTTTGTTTCAGCCGCATAAACCTCCAACTCGTTTTTGTTTAAATTTATGTCTTTAGTTACGATAACTGCAAAAATTATACCGCCGAGTATTATGAAAACAATGCTAATTAATAATACTAGCGCTGTTATTTTGATAATTTTACTGCCTTTCATCGTCTATTATTGTGCAGTAAATCAGAAAAAATATGCTTGCTTTCGCACGTTATAAGATATATACTTATATAATATGAAATACTATTATATTG
>DVNF01000009.1 GCA_018714575.1 Candidatus Stercoripulliclostridium merdigallinarum | reverse complement strand
TCGGCTTACCCGGAGAAAATCAAAATACGGCTTGCTCTACAGGCGGTTGCCCGATAGCTTTTAACGAAAAATCGGGTTCGGGGGTCTTAATCCCCAATAAAAGGAACCCCAAATCGCAAAAAAACGGTTTGTCGGCTGAACGCAAAAAACGCGCCGATGAAATGAAGACACGACTGATCGTGTCGTTGGTGTTCATGGTCGTTTTGATGTACGTTGCGATGGGGCATATGTTCGGAGCTCCTCTACCGAACTTTTTGACAGGCCCGCAAAACGGCGTTTCGTATGCTTTGTTACAACTGTTACTGGCGCTGCCGATCATTTACGTCAACCGCGCTTATTATATCAACGGATTTAAAAGGTTGTTCCGGGGCGCGCCGAATATGGATACATTGGTCGCGGTCGGCTCTTCCGCATCTTTGATATACGGCATCTATGCAATATTCAGAATGAGTTGGGGGCTGGGTCAAGGCGATCCGGCTTTGGTGGAAGGTTATACACATCAGCTATACTTCGAGTCCGCAGGCATGATCCTGGCGTTGGTGACGGTAGGTAAGTATTTGGAAACGCTGTCGAAACGCCGCACCGGGGACGCGTTGGATAAACTGAAAAAACTGGCTCCGGATACCGCTATCGTGCTGAGAAACGGCGTGGAAACCGAAATAGCTACGGCATATCTTGCCGTTGGGGACGTCGTTATAATTAAAGCGGGGACTTCCGTTCCCGCAGACGGTATCGTCGAAGAAGGGTCCGGCTTTGCCGACGAAGCCGCTATCAGCGGCGAATCGATGCCCGTCGAAAAATTGCCCGGAGCAAACGTGATAGGCGGTACGATCCTGAAAAGCGGATATTTGAAAGTGCGCCTGAACGCCGTCGGCAAGGAAAGTATGTTGCAAAAAATAATCGCCTTGGTAGAGGACGCCGCAGGAAAGAAAGCGCCCATCCAACGGCTTGCCGACAAAATTTCGGGCGTCTTTGTTCCGGTAGTCATGTCTATTGCCGCGGTTACGTTTATCGGCTGGGCGTGGGGCACGGGAAATATTGACAGCGCAATAAATGCCGCAGTCGCCGTTCTGGTGATCAGCTGTCCTTGCGCCCTGGGCTTGGCAACGCCCGTTGCGGTTACCGTAGGTACCGGTAAGGGTGCCGAAAACGGTATTTTGATAAAGGACGGCGAGGCTTTGGAAAAGCTGCACGCAGTTAAATACGTTGTCCTGGATAAGACGGGAACCGTCACCAAAGGCGAGCCCGAAGTCGCTTACGTCAGCCTGTCGGACGAGGATCTGAACGCCGTAGGCGCGTTGGAAAAAATGAGCGAGCATCCGTTGGGTGCGGCGGTAGTCGCGTTCGTCGAATCCAAAAACTTCGCCGAGAAAATCGTTTTTTCCGAGTTCGAAACTCTGCCCGGAAAGGGCGTAAGAGGTAAGGCGGATACCGGTTCCGTGTACTCGGTAGGAAACGCTAAATTGATGGAGGAAGAGGGCGTGGATAGAAGGGCTTTCGAATCCGAATACGAACGCGTTACCGGCGAAGGGAAAACTCCGTTATTGGTGTGCCGCGATTCGGCTTACGTCGGATTGATAGCCACTTCCGACGCCGTGAAAGAGGACAGCAAAGAAGCCGTTTCCTTATTGAAAAAGATGGGCATAAAGACGGTCATGCTGACGGGCGACAACTGCCGAACCGCCGCCGCAGTAGCAAAAGCCGTCGGCGTCGACGAGGTCATTGCCGAAGTTTTGCCCGCAGATAAAGCCGCTAAGGTTGCCGAGCTGAGGAGTCGCGGCAAAGTCGCCATGGTCGGCGACGGTATAAACGACGCGCCCGCCCTAAAGGAAGCCGACGTCGGGATCGCCATAGGCTCCGGCGCAGATATAGCCGTAGATTCCGCTGACGTCGTTTTGATAAAGAACGCTTTGATAGACGTGGTAAACGCCATAAAATTGTCCTCGGCAACGCTGAAAAACATAAAAGAAAACCTGTTCTGGGCGTTCTTTTACAACGTTCTGGGCATTCCGATCGCCGCAGGCGTGCTGTACGTGCCGTTCGGCATTATGCTGAGTCCTATGATCGGCGCTTTGGCTATGAGCTGTTCCAGCTTGTTCGTGGTAGGCAACGCGCTACGCCTGAAATTTTTCAAAACCGTCCGCTTTAAGGGCGGTTCCGAGAATAGCCTTTCCGTCGGTCAAGACTTATCCTCCTCGGAACAGTCCGGCGAAACCGATGCCCCCGGCGTAACTTCCGCGCCCGTGACCAACATAAGAACCGATGTGGAAAATGACTATAAAAAATCGGAAACTTCCGAAAACACTACAATAAACGCACTCGAAAATCAAATACAAACCGAAAGGAGTCTGAATATGAAACAATACAAATTATCTATCGAAGGTATGGCCTGCATGCATTGCGTTGGCAGAGTCGAAAAAGCTATATCGGCGGTTCCCGGCGTAAGCAAAGCCGAAGTTTCCCTGGAAAACAAGTCCGCCGTCGTCACGGGAGGCGAACCCGAAGCTTTGAAAGCCGCCGTCGTCGACGCAGGCTACGAAGTATCCGAAATAAAGGAAATTTAATCTATGATAAGGGACGATAAAAAACTGCTGACTTTGCTGAAAACCGCCGCAGGGCAGATAGAGGGCATTCAAAAGATGCTGACCGAAAAAAAATATTGCCTGGATATTTCCAATCAGATCATGGCTTGCCAGGCAATTTTGGGTAAGGTCAATAAAGAAGTTCTGAAAGCTCACCTGCACGGCTGCGTTATGTCGGCTACCGGAAAGGATAAGGAAGAAAAAATGGACGAATTGTCGCTGTTAATCGACAAATTGGTCAAGTAATTTTTCCGCGGTTTCGACAACTTTTGCCGGAGTCAAATCCAACTCCTCCATGATTTCCGCCAGCTTTCCGCGCACGCCGAAACGGTCGCGTATGGCTAGCGGTACCGTCCGCACGGGAATTCCCGCCGCCGCCTGTACCTCGGCAACCGCCGAATACAGTCCGCCGATCCCGTTATGGTTTTCATAGACGATCGCCGCTTTTACTCCGCGTAAAACGGCGGCAATTCCCTTTTTGTCCAAAGGCTTTATCGTATGCACGTTGACGACCGCGGCGTCGATACCCTTTGCGGACAGCGCCTTCGCCGCCTCCGTCGCCGCGTGTACAAAGACGCCCGAACTGAATATCGCCACGTCCTTTCCGCCTTTTAGAACGTCTATCTTTCCGTATTCGAACCGATAATTTGCGGAATGCACAGCGGGTAATGTCTTTCTGTACATACGCATATATACGGTGTTCGGCGAATATATAAGCTCCGGCAAAGCCGCCGAAAGCTCGACGCCGTCCGCAGGTTCGAATACCTGCATCCCGGGAATCGCACGCATTACGGAAATATCCTCCATTGCCATGTGCGACGAACCGTTCAATTCCGCGGAAATGCCGGGATCGGCTCCCACAAGCAGGGATTTAAGACCCGTAAACCGCAAATTCATTGTGATCTGATCGCAGACGTTCCTGGTAATGAACGGGGCGAAACTTTGACATACGGGAAGGTACCCGTATGACGCCAGACCCGCGGCAACGCCTATCATGTTCTGTTCGGCGATGCCTACGTCAACGGCTCTGCCCGAAAAGCGGTTTTTGAAATCCTGCGTTCCCAGTGCCTTTCCGAGGTCGGCGTCTACGACGACTATCTTTTCGTCCGACGTCATTAATTCCGCTAATTTTTCGGCATAATATATCCGCATTTCCTTTTCCATATCTTCATTATATAATCTTTTCTTCCCGAAATAAAGTAAAAACATCGATTCCGCGACAATTAACGCTTTTTTCCGATTTGTTTCATTTTTTTACCTGTATCTTCCTTTTATTTTTGCTTCGAATTCCATGCGAACGCTTGTTCGCCCTCTGCCGATATTCGCCCAAATGCGCCTTTTGCTTTTGCACGGGTCATTAAAATATTAAATATCGCGCGCAATAATATTGTAAGTAGATAAAATTTTATGGTATAATACCCAATACGGTAGCAAATCGGATTGCTCCGTAAACTCCTAAAAGAGGTATAAATGGGTTTAGTCGATTTTCTGTTTAAAAACGAAAAACAACGTCAAGTTAAAAAATTAAGCGCGATCGCCGATAAAATAGAGGCTTTGGAACCGAAGTTCGCAGAGATGGGCGACGCCGATCTGCAAAGGCAAACCGAGCTGTTCCGCTCCAGGCTGAAAGACGGAGAGAAATTGGACGCTCTGTTGCCGGAAGCTTTCGCGGTCTGCCGCGAAGCCGCCAAACGCGTGCTGGATATGCGGCACTTCCACGTTCAGCTGATAGGCGGTATCGTCCTGCACCAAGGCAGGATCGCCGAAATGCAGACGGGCGAAGGTAAAACTCTGGTCGCTACTTTACCTGCTTATTTAAACGCGCTGACCGGTCAGGGCGTTCATATAGTCACGGTCAACGATTACCTGGCAAAACGCGACGCCGAATGGATGGGCAAAGTTTATAAGTTCCTGGGACTGACCGTAGGCGTGGTCACTCCCGGAATGAACAGAGCCGAAAGAAAGGCCGCTTACGCCGCAGATATTACTTACGCCACAAACAACGAAGTCGGCTTCGATTACCTGCGCGACAATATGGTAAAGGATCTGAACGACGTAGTGCAACGCGGACAAGTTTTCGCGATCGTAGACGAAGTCGACAGCATCCTGATAGACGAAGCCAGGACTCCGTTGATAATTTCCGGACCCGCCGGAGAATCCGGCGAACTGTACGTCAAAGCCGATAAGTTCGTTAAGAGCCTGAACGAGGACGATTATATCAAAAAAGAAAAGGAAAACCAGATTTTCCTTAGCGAAGACGGCATAACCAAAGCCGAAAGATATTTTGCCATAAACAGCCTTGGCGACACCGAAAACGCCGAATTGACGGCAAGGATAAACTCGGCTTTGCGCGCAAACTATCTGATGAGCCGCGATCACGATTATATCGTCGAAAACAACGAGATCGTCATAGTCGACGAATTTACCGGCAGAAAAATGGCAGGCAGGCGCTATTCGGAAGGTCTGCACCAGGCCATCGAAGCAAAGGAAGGCGTCCGAGTCCGCCGCGAAAACCGCACGATCGCGACCATTACTTTCCAAAACTATTTTAGACTGTATAAAAAATTATCGGGCATGACGGGCACCGCCGTCACCGAAGAAGCCGAATTTAAAGGCATATACGAATTGGACGTCGTGCCGATACCGCCGAATAAGCAGGTCATCCGCAACGATTACGCCGATAAAGTCTTTAAAACCAAAGCCGAAAAATTACAAGCCATCGTCGACGACGTAGTCGAAACTCACAAGACCGGTCAGCCGATCCTGGTCGGCACGACCAACGTCGAAGCCAGCGAAGAGCTAAGCCGGATGTTGGATAAACGCGGCATACGCGCAAACGTACTGAACGCAAAGCAACACCAACGCGAAGCCGAGATCGTGGCTCAGGCAGGGCGCTTCGGCGCAGTCACCGTCGCGACAAACATGGCAGGCAGAGGTACCGACATATTGTTGGGCGGCAACCCCGAATATATGGCAAGGAACGAGTTGCAACGCGAGGGCATGGACGAAGGGTTGATCGCGATCGCAACCGCGTATAACACTCTGTTGGACCCGGAGGAGATCGCCGCCAGGCAGAAATACCGTGAGTTATTGGAAAAATACCGCCTTGTTACCGACGCGGAAAAGGAAAAAGTGCGCGCTGTAGGCGGTTTGAAAGTCATCGGCTCCGAAAGGCACGAATCGCGCCGTATAGACAACCAATTACGCGGCAGATCCGGTCGTCAGGGCGATCCCGGAGCCTCATGCTTCTACCTTAGCTTCGAGGACCCGCTGCTAAGACTGTTCGGAGGCGACAGATTGAAATCTTTTCTTGCCGAAGGTCTGGTGTTGCAAAGCTCGATACTGACCAAACAGATAGAAGTTGCTCAAAAACGCTGCGAAGAAAACAATTACGCCATTCGTAAGCACGTTCTGAATTACGACGACGTCATGAATCAACAGCGTAAACTGATCTATACCGAAAGAAACGAGGTATTGAACGGAAAGGACGT
Organism: Candidatus Stercoripulliclostridium merdigallinarum; assembly: GCA_018714575.1. Taxonomy (GTDB): domain Bacteria; phylum Bacillota; class Clostridia; order Christensenellales; family DTU072; genus Stercoripulliclostridium_A; species Stercoripulliclostridium_A merdigallinarum. The sequence goes on along the minus strand of DVNF01000009.1, from coordinate 6,867 downwards.
CCACGAACAGGTCATCAAATACTTCGAGCCCGTTGCCGAAGAAATTACCGATATGTACATGACCGACGACGAAGGCGAAATGAAAGTCGACGTCGACGCGTTCAACGCGGAATTGGAAAGGAAGCTGTTGAAAGAGGGCACCGGACTGATTACCGAAAAAATGCTAAGCGAACTGCCGAAACACGAAATTTCCTCCTTGGTATACGACACCGCGGTGGAACAGTACGAAGCCAAAGTCGCTCACGCCGAGGAATTAGGCATCAATTTCCGTAAATTAGAACGCGAGATCCTCCTCAGCACCGTGGATCGTCATTGGATGGCGCACATTTCCAACATGGATATCCTGCGCCGCGGAATAGGTCTGAGGGGCTACGGTCAACGCGATCCTTTCATCGAATACAGACGCGAAGGCTTTGAAATGTTCGACGCGATGATAGACACCATTCAGGAAGCTACCGCCGTGTTGTTGGCAAGGATCGATCCCGATCAATTGTTGGAAGTAGTAAAAGCTCAACAACAACGCCGCGAACGCGCGATGGAACGTAGCCGTTATTCGGCGCCGAAAACCGCCGAAAAGAAACCGGGCAGAAACGATCCGTGCCCCTGCGGTTCCGGGAAAAAATATAAAAACTGCTGCGGAAAATAGGTATGGATTTTTACGAGGAAAGACAACGGTTACAATCGATAACGACGTCCGTCAGGACGTCGCGCGACGCAATCGACGTCGATAAATTGAAACAAGAGCTGCAGGCTTTGGAAGCTAAACGCGCCGACGAAAGTTTCTGGCAGGACGTCGAACACGCCAAATCGGTCAATATGCGCGTCGCTCAAATAGAACGTTCGGTAGAAAAAGTCGAACGCTTGGAAAAAAAGTGTCTGGACTTGTCGGAACTGATCGACATGGCGGAAGGCGAAAACGATCCTGAATTGGAAAACGAAATCACCGAATTGACAAAAACCTTGGAACAGGAATCCGAACAGCTGTTTTTGGAATCCCTTTTACGAGGAAAATATGATTCTTTGAACGCTATTCTGACCATTCACGCCGGCGCCGGAGGTACCGAAGCGCAGGACTGGGCAGAGATGTTATATCGTATGTACACGCGCTATGCCGAAAGAAAAGGCTACGGCACGGAAACCACCGATCGTCAGGACGGCGACGAAGCCGGAATAAAAAGCGTCACCTTTACGATAAAGGGCGACAACGCCTACGGCTTTTTAAAAGCCGAAAAAGGCGTGCACCGTCTGGTGCGGATCAGCCCTTTCGACGCGGGAAAGCGGCGGCATACAAGTTTTGCTTCGGTGGAAGTCATGCCGGAAATAATCGACGATAACGAGATCGTTATCAAACCGGAAGAATTGAAAATCGATACCTGCCGTTCGTCGGGCGCGGGCGGTCAGCACGTAAACAAGACGGAATCCGCCGTCAGAATAACCCACCTGCCCACAGGCATAGTAACCTGGTGCCAAAACGAAAGAAGCCAGGTGCAGAACAAGGAAACGGCAATGAAAATGCTGTACGCCAAACTTGCCGAATTAAAAGAGCGCGAACAGACGGAAGAAGCTTTAAAATTAAAGGGCGAAATAAAGAAAATAGAGTGGGGATCGCAGATCAGAAGCTATGTATTTTGTCCTTACACCATGGTAAAGGACCACAGAACGGGTTACGAAACTTCGGACGTAAACGCAGTAATGGACGGGGATCTGGACGGATTCATATACGATTATTTGGTGAAAGCCAATAGCTGAAAACCAATAGCTAAAGATATAAAAATTATTCGGAGGAATACGATAATGTTGGATTTGAACCTGATAAGAAGCGACAAAAACTTTGTTGAAGCCGCTTTGGCGAAAAAAGGTTGCATCGTGGACTTGACGGAAGTTATAGACGCGGACCGCGACAGAAAAGCTTTAAAACAGAGCGCGGAAGAAATGAAAGCCGAAAGAAATCGCGTTTCGGCGTCGATCCCGAAGCTGAAAAAAGCCGGACAACCCGTCGAACCCGTTTTCGAAGAAATGAGGAAATTAGGGGAAAAAATCGCCGAAGCCGACGCTAAAATAGCTGAATTAGATAAAAAAATCAGCGACGTTTTATTGGCTTTGCCGAATATGCCCGATCCCGATCTGGTAGGCGGCGGAAAGGAAAACAACGCCGTTATCAAAGTTTCGGGCGAACGTCCCGAATTCGGTTTCACTCCGAAAAATCACGTCGATCTTTGCACCGATCTCGGACTGATAGATTACGAACGCGGCGTAAAACTTTCGGGCGGCGGATTCTGGATCTATAGAGGCATGGGCGCCAGGTTGGAATGGGCTTTGTTGAATTATTTCGTAGAAACACACCTTAAAGACGGCTACGAATTCATACTGCCTCCTCATCAGTTGGGCTACGCCGCAGGGCTGGGCGCAGGACAGTTCCCGAAATTCGAGGACGAAGTTTATTGGTTGGAAGGCGAAGAACATAAGAAAAACCGCTTTATGCTGCCGACCGCCGAAACGGCTTTGGTAAATATGTACGCAGGCGAAATTTTGGACGAAAGTATGTTGCCGATAAAATTGTTCGCCTATACTCCCTGCTATAGGAAAGAGGCGGGCAGCTATCGCAGCGAAGAACGCGGCATGATCCGCGGTCATCAATTCAACAAAGTCGAAATGGTTCAATACGCTCATCCGAAACATTCGGCTGAAGCCTTCGAAGAATTGGTAAACAAAGCCGCGGCTTTGGTAGAAGGTCTGGGATTACATTTCCGCATATCCAAACTTGCCGCAGGCGATTGTTCGGCGTCGATGGCAAGGACCTACGACATCGAAGTCTGGATCCCCAGCATGGGTATCTATAAAGAAGTTTCCTCCGTTTCCAACGCCAACGATTACCAAGCCAGAAGAAACAATACCCGTTATCGCGATTCCGAAACGGGCAGAACGCAGTTTGTACACACTCTGAACGGATCGGGTCTGGCTACCAGCCGACTGATACCCGCGATAGTAGAACAGTTCCAATGCGCGGACGGTTCGGTAAAAGTGCCCGAAGTATTGCAAAAATACCTGGGTACCGATAAGATAAGCAAATAATGTACCGCCCTTCCGCGATAGCCGAAATTTCGGGTTCCGCCGTCAGATACGCCGTCAACGGAATAAAAGGCGTATTTAAAAGCGTAGCTATACTGTTATGGCGTACCGGCACTTTATGGAGCGTCGGTTACGCCCTATACACAGCGGCGCTGTTTATCGCGGGATACGATCCTTTCAAAGGCAGTTTTTCCGGAATATTTATCGCGGGCGGAGCCGTCACCGTCATTTTAAATATTGCGATAGCAATTTCAAACACGGCGGAACGTCCTTTCGTCAGCGCGGCAATAGGCTACCGCCACCCCGTTTGGGAAAGCAACGCTCATAGACGTCAGGTCTACCGCGAAGTTTTGGCAACGCACAGTTCACCTGATACCGATACTGCAAACGGCCGCGGAATAATCAAAAAAACCTACGGCAATACTACCTATATCGATTACATCCGTCCCGAGAAAAAACGAACTTCATCCTTACGCGAAAAGACGTCGGATAAAACCGTAAAAAAATATAAAAAAGATACTTCGGGTAACCGTAAAACAGCTATCGGAAACCGTAACGAAAATAAAACCAAAAACACAAGCAGTAATCGCGACAGAGATCGCATCGTAAATTCACCATATAAAACAAAGCCTAAAATATATATGTCCTCTATCGAAGACAGGCTGATATACGATTATCCGGACAGGTTCGAAGTTTATATAATCGAAGGCGAAACAAAGCGCTTGGACAGGACGGAGTATAAATAAAATGGCTTTAACCGAAGAAAAGTTAAAAGACGGGATCATCGAAGAGAATAACAATAACTCCGACGATCGTATTCGGTCGAAACGATCCAAACGATCGAAAACGTCGGGGCGCCGTCGCGCACGCGCATGGGAATTGGACGCGTTAAGGGGTCTGGCTATCATAATGGTGGTGTGGGACCACTTTATGTATACCGTAGGACATATATTCTATTTGAACGGTTGGGAATATACGGACTCGGCGTTTTTAAACAAATTCGGTGAATTTGCTTTGGATTATTGGGATTCGACGCTTAGGCTGTACGGCTGGCCGGTGTTCGTATTTATTTTCTTTTTCGTTTCGGGTATATGTACGGCTTTTTCGCGCAACAACTTTTTCAGAGGTTTAAAACTTGCTATAGTCGCGCTTGCCGTTACGGGTATAACTTATTTGTTGGAAAACGTATCGGGCTTTTTCGGAGTATATATACAATTCGGTGTCTTGCATTGCCTGGCGCTGTGTATATTGATTTTCGCCTTTCTTTCAATATTCGTAAATCTGTTGAACAGATTAAAATACGGTAACTTTATAAAAGCCGCAATTTACGCCTTAATTGCAATAGCTTTATATATAATAAACGCAAAACTGAACGTTTCGTTGATCGATATGCAACTGCACGGTGCGACTGTTCCGGATACGACTCCGATAACGGGAATGTTCTTATACACAAACGATTGGTGGACTGCGGACTATTTTCCGCTGTTGCCGTTTTTTGCGTTTTTTATGACGGGAGCGGCTCTTGCGCCCGTCTTGTATCCTCACGGCAAATCGTTACTGCCGTCCCTGGACGGAAAATGGAATAAGTTTTTGACCGTTCCCGGTAAATATTCCTTATATATATATTTATGTATACAGGTGGTTTCCATAGCTTTATTGTGGCTGCTTACTTTAATAGTAACGGGAGAATCATATTTTATTTAACCAACGACCGAAAGGCAGGAAAAGTTATCAACGTCCTGACAGGCGCATTGTGGAAACCGTGGATTTTCAACGTTTATAATGTTAATAAATTTCGGGTGCGTTCGTATATGTGTTTTTAAGATCCGAACAAATTTTGAACGCGTTTTTAACTTGTCAACATATCAACGCAGCTTATTATAATTATTATATTTAATATATCCTTATAAATAAAATATAAAGAGAGAAAAGTAGATAGTAAAGCGGTTTTGTAACCGGCTTTTAAATTATAATTTTTTATTTTAAAACAAAACAATAGAAAATACTTAAAAAGATATTACTTTTATTGAAAATAAAAAAGCTTACGGACATTGGAAATAAAAGGCAGCGGAGCAAATTAAAATATGCCCTTTATTCGTTTGACAAGCAGGTACCTTTCATATAAAATAGATATATCGTTGATAACGATATTACTTTGGAGGAACGGCCGTGATAAAAAGGAAGCATCACACTATAAAAACTTTCATTTTATTTACCGGCACGGTAGCGATATGCGCTGCCGATAAAGAGGCGGAAAACCGCGCATAAGGACGTCATACGAACAAGTATGGCGTTTTTTAGTTTAAAAACAAACGGCGAAAGCCGAAAAAAAATACTACGGAGGTAAAATCCAATGAAACTTAGAAAGGTTTTGGCTATCGTGCTGGTAGTTGCCGTATTGGCTGCTGTAGGCATTGCTTTGACCGCATGTAACGATGACGAAAATACACTGTATTTCGGACCGGAAGATGCAGATATATTGTTCGGTCTGATTTGTTTGCATGACGAAAACAGCACCTATGACAAGAACTTTATCGACGCGGCGGAAGCCATGGCAAATAAAATGGGTGTCAGAGTTATAGTAAAAACCGGCATTCCCGAAGACGCAACTTGCTATGATGTAGCAGTAGACCTTGCAGATCAAGGTTGCGACATAGTTTTTGCAGACTCTTTCGGTCATGAAACGCATATTATGAGGGCTGCCGAAGAATTCCCCGAAGTTAAATTCGGTCATGCAACCGGAACATATGCTCACACCTCTGACCTGAATAACTTCTATAACGCATTCGCTTCCATTTACGAAGGCAGATATCTTGCAGGTATCGTTGCCGGTTATGAAATTAAGTCTATGATCGATAACGGTGAAATAACCGCCAGCCAAGCCAAAATGGGATATGTAGGCGCCTTCCCCTATGCAGAAGTTGTTTCCGGATTTACTTCCTTCTATCTTGGTGCAAAATCGGTTGTTCCCGAAGTAACTATGGAAGTTCGTTATACCAATTCCTGGTACGATCCCGAAGCTGAAGAAAACACGGCAAAGGCTTTGATTAATAACAATTGTATTCTTATCAGCCAACATGCCGACAGCTATGGTGCTCCCGATGCTTGCGAAGAAGCCGGTGTTCCGAACGTTACTTATAATATCAGCACAAAATCTACCCACGCAAATACTTACCTCGTAGGTTCGAAGATCAATTGGGAACCCTACTACGAAGTTATGGTTAATGCCGTAAGAAACAATACTGAAATTCCGAAGGATTGGACGGGCACTTTAAATACAGATTCCGTTCAGATTCTTGAATACGGTAACAGCGTTTCCGAAGCAGCTAAAACAGCCGTAAACACTGCATTGGAAAAGATGAAGAACGGCACTTTGAAAGTGTTTGATCTGTCCAAATTTACTTGTGCAGATTTGATAGTAGACGGAAACAATGCCGACGTTGATACCGACGCAGCATATACGCCGGATCACAATGTTATCAAAACGGAAAACGGAATTACTTATTTCTCCGAATCCGACACTGAATTCCGCAGCGCTCCTTACTTTACATATATCATCGACGGTATAACCTCGATAACTGAATAAAGTACGTTTATTTGACAAGGCAGAGGTATTTTTCCTCTGCCTTGTCTTATTTTTATAATAGTTATTCTGCAAAAGAATAAACGATTATCGGAGGTAATGCATGGCGCAAAATATTGCTGTGCAAATGAAAAACATTACAAAAACTTTCGGATCCGTCGTTGCCAACCGCAACGTCGATTTGACTGTTTACAAAGGGGAAATTCTTTCCATAC